>NZ_JACHHY010000004.1 GCF_014202905.1 Chitinivorax tropicus
TAACGGGAGGTTTCGCGAGGAGTGCTTGAATCAGCATGTATTCCGGAACCTTCATGATGCGCAGCAGAAGATCGAGGCATGGCGTCTCGATTACAACCGCTCCCGGCCACATAGTGCGCTGGGATATTTAACGCCGGAAGAATTCCGGCAGAAGTACCACCAACAGAGGACCCAGGTTGCTAATTAAAGACTGGGATACCTAACGGGGAAAGGTCAAGGTCGCCTTCTTTTCCACTGACACCGTGGCACGTGAGGTCAGAGTGCTCCCATCATCTAGGCGCAGCTCACGAATCCCCTCTGCGAGCCGCTTAGCATTCACATGCTGTTTCGCACGTTGTCCAACCCACTTCGCAACCAACTGAATGATCTGTTCAGTCCCGTTTTTAGGCTCGAAGCTGAAATTATTGGCATAGACCAGCATGGCAGAATCCGTTCAACGTCTTTTGAAAATCGCGCCCAAAAAGCCAGTTGGGCGAATTACAGATTGGTATTGAGTCGTCATTCGCAGTTTGGCAACTACTTATCAGTGGATATAGCGCCGCGCAAATTACTTTGGACAAATGTCTTCGTCAAGGACTTGCTCTCATGCGGATGCTTTTCAGAAACGGTTTGCTAACGTCAAATTGTTTGTGGTTGATGTTGCTTGGGCGGTATTTTGTCATCCTTTGGGCTTCTCTGAGCACAGGCAGAAAATGCAAGCCTTGAATAGCTTGCATTGTCGATGACATCATCACGCTCAATGCCAGCCTGCGGGGGATATCGGTTTATTCCAGAGGCTGAGTTGTCGGCTTACATCCATTTTCCGAACCACCTGAAGGCGTTTGCAATGGCGGCTGACCATTTACGTCATTACCACGATGGCCATCCGACGAACGAGTTGCCGCTGGTTTGAGCAAACCATCCATATCAGTGGTAGCGGTAGGCCACCTTATCAACGAGCGATGTCTCGGCTGCGTCAGATGTTGGCACTCAACGGATGAGGCTACCTGAAAATTGGCTCTAGCCCTTTGATTGGTGGGGTAGGGGGATGCATCTGCAGTGGCATCATTGATTTGACCGTTGCTTCAGTCCAATCACTTAACCAGTTGGGCAAGGCTGTTTGGTTGCCTGTTGGCATGCCCTGATCGCGCCGGCTTGTAGGTACCAGGGGATCGGATCATGCCTGGACTTCTACATGCAATGAACGTGGCGCTGAAGTAGTGTCGCTTGGATCTTCCGTCAATTGCACCGGGATGAACGCAGTGAGGGTGGTGCCGGCATCCATTACGCTATGGATGCTGAAATGCCCGCCCATGGCCTCGACCAGGCTTTTTACCAGCCATAACCCTAATCCTGTTCCGCCGCGTTTGTTTGGGCTCTGGCTGAAAGGGGGGGAGACTTGCTTCAAAAAGGCATCAGGAATGCCCACCCCGGTGTCTTTTACGACAATGATGAGTACGGGGCTGTGATCGGTTTGGATATTGGCACTGACGGTGACACCACCGATGTCGGTATATTTCATCGCATTTGACAGCAGGTTCCAGAGAATCTGACGAAGACGTTTCTCATCGGTGATGACGGGTTTCAATGGTTGCAAGTCCGCCAACAAGGTCAACCCACGTTGTTCCGCCCGATAATTCAAGGCTTCCATGACTTGGTGAATGACTTGCAGGACGTCTGTCCGGTCATAGGTCAGGGTAAGTTGATTGCTGCAGATCGCGGCTTGATCGATCAGGCCATCGATGATTGATTCCAGATGCATGATGGATGCATTCAGACGCTGCACCGGTTTGCTCGCGCTGTTGCCTGGGGGCAGCGATTTGGAGACGATTTGGATGTTGGCAGCGATGCTTTGCAATGGTGTGCGGAATTCGTGGCTGATGCCGGCCAATACGGCGCTTTGAGCCAGGCTATCCTGTTGTCGCTGAATGAATTGGGCGCGAATGCGACGTGTTTCGATGTACAAGATGATGCAGATCATCAACAGCAGCCCGGCAATGATCACCAGTAGCTGGAAAATGGTCTGGGTGGCATGCTGGATGCGTGCTTCGTGATCCTCGTCATATTGTTGCTCTACCAGGCGTGTCTGGATTGCAAATGCCTCGTTCCGCTCGCGTTCGGCTGCAACCTTGTGGATCACCTCTTCCAGTAGTGTGGGTGTCATCCGCCCCTTGACGTCCTGTAAATAGGCGGTCAGCGCTTGTAGTCGATTGATGTAAGCATCAAAGCCATCCACTGCTTTTAGGTATTTTTGGCTGCCGAAATTGGCGTTGAGGATGTCATCCAGCCGATTGTTGATGAAGTCGATGCGCATGGACAGCGGGGTGTCTTTCGAGGGCTGCTTGGCAAGGGTCATGGCCGCCTCTTCTGAGAGCAGACCCAGCTCGCGATCCATCTGGGAGGGAAGCCAATAGAGATCGTTAATTTTCCGTCGGGTATCTAGCGCTTGATGTAAGTCGACCAGTTTGGTGGCAATGAATCCTGCGGTCAATATTGCGATGAGCCCAATGATGACAATGCCTTTTCCTGAGAGGTGTAGCCGCCACTGGAAAATTGGGTTTGTCAATGAACGATTATTTTCTTTACGTACCATACAAATAGATTTTCGCGAGAGACGCGCCGCAATTCTGAGTGTTGCCGATAAGGAAACATGATCAAATAAGGACCTTTTTCTTTAATCGTCAATTTCCGCCCATTTCCAGATAGTGCCAGAATGGGTTGGTAGCGTTCAATGTCAGCCAATGGCAGGGATGAAACATAGCCGTTGGCGGCAATCACGGTCACTGAATTGGCGTGACGTAGTTTCAAAAAATGAGAGAGTTTTGGGCCTTCGTAGTGGACATCATCTGGGTTCCACTGGGTGTAAGTCTGGATGCCGGTTTGAGGCATGGATTCCAGCTGGCGGTCATCATAAATTTCTTTATGGTCTCGATACGCAATGGTCAGTTCTCCCGCATGTATCGAGGTGATCGATGCACAGCATAAAATGCTAAACAAACAGAGCCATTTCATCTGGTTTGCCTGGCCATATGACATGACAGCAGTATTGATGGGGTTGGCAATTGTATTTACTCGACACAAAAAATTAAACCAAATGAATGATGATCATACTTGAATTACTGAATAAGGCGATATGTGCGTGGAATACTCATGATGCTGCAAAAGGCGTGCTTATCATAATTCGAAAAAAAGCGATCATTTACAGTAAATATTTACACCTCTTTTTATATCAATTACTTACTTTAAATCTATAATTACGAATGTAAGGATGTTCTTCTGGTGCTCGCACCTGCAGCGCCATGGCTTCCGCCCCCGTGGCAAATAGTGCTTTCGAACTAGCCTGCCTCGACATATGACCTACCTTGCCTAAGTCTTCCGCCAAATGCCAGCACCACTTACGGTGAATACTCTTAACCATCATGTGGGCATAGCATGCCATGTATGCAAGCCCGAATGTGACAAAGCCCTGGTGAAATGGTTTCCGGCAGTTCGCTGATATGAAGCTGATCCACAAGGCCCTTGGCAGATGCCTCGTCATGGAAGGCTTCGCGATTGACCGTTGTGGGGGTAACAATCATGGCTCAAGAGAGTCGCAAGCAGTTGTCGGTATTGGTATCGAGCACCATGGCTTTTACGGTGTGTTTCATGGTGTGGATGATGTTCGCCATCATTGGCATTCCGATCAAAAAGCAATTGGGACTGAATGAAACCGAATTTGGTTTGTTGACTGCAACGCCTGTATTGACAGGGTCTTTGGTCCGGGTACCGCTGGGGATCTGGACCGACCGGTTTGGCGGGCGGATCGTGTTGTTTGTCTTGATGCTATCCACTGTCGTGCCGATCTGGATGATGCAATATGCCACCGAATATTGGCATTTCCTGGTGCTTGGCCTGTTTGTGGGTTTGGCGGGTGGCTCATTCTCAGTGGGTACGCCATATGTTGCGCGATGGTTTCCCAAGCATCGTCAGGGTTTGGCGATGGGGGTGTTTGGTGCGGGTAACTCTGGTTCGGCTGTCACCAAATTCCTGGCGCCGGCGCTGATTGCCATGGCCGGCGGGACCTGGATGATCGTGCCGCAGGTCTATTCGGTTGTCATGTTGGTGATGGCCATTCTGTTCTGGGTGTTCTCTTCTACGAACCCTGCACACAACGTGCCTTCCACCGTGGGTTTGGCTGATCAGTTGAAAATGTTGAAAGACCCAAGGGTGTGGCGTTATTGCCAGTATTACTCCGTGGTATTTGGTGGCTATGTCGCCTTGGCCTTGTGGATGACCAAGTATTACGTCGGTGAATATGGCTTCGACATGAAATTGGCCGCGTTGTTGGCCGCCTGCTTCTCCCTGCCGGGTGGGGTGTTGCGTGCGCTGGGGGGATGGATTTCCGACCGCTATGGTGCTTACAAGACTACCTGGTGGGTGATGTGGGTGTGCTGGGTAGCCTTCTTCATCCTGAGCTATCCGCAGACACAGATGGTGATCACCACTATCAATGGCCCAGTTGCCATGCATGTGGGTCTGAATCCTTGGATGTTCACCGCCCTGTTGTTCGTGGTGGGGATTGCAACCGCGATTGGCAAGGCTTCGGTATTCAAATTCATTTCGGATGATTTTGGCAACAACATCGGTGCGGTGTCAGGCATTGTGGGTTTGGCTGGTGGGTTGGGGGGATTCATTCTGCCCATCATGTTCGGTGTGCTGGTGGACCTGACTGGTGTGCGCTCCAGCTGCTTCATGCTGTTGTACGGCACAGTGTGTGTCAGCTTGGTCTGGATGCATTACAGCTTCAAACCTGAGAGCTGTGCAACGGTGGTCAATCAGACAATGACTGGAACCGCCAAAGCTTGAGTGTATAGGGGTGGTGGTTCACACCACCCGTCGAAGGACAAATCGCTAGATGGAGTAGCATCATGACAGCACATGTGTTGAAACGCTGGGAGCCAGAAGACAGTGGCTTTTGGCAAAACCAAGGTGAGCGTATCGCGAACCGTAATCTCTGGATCTCCATTCCGGCACTGATGTTGGCCTTCAGCGTCTGGATGCTGTGGAGTGTGGTGGTGGTGAATCTGGACAAGGCTGGGTTTTCTTTCACCAAGAACCAGCTGTTCTGGTTGACCGCTTTGCCCGCGCTATCGGGCGCGACGCTACGGATTTTCTACTCGTTTCTGGTGCCCATATTTGGTGGCCGCAGGTGGACAGCCATTTCAACCGCCAGCCTGTTGATCCCAGCCGTTGGCATGGGAATGGCGCTGAAGGACCCGACTACCTCCTACCCGACCTTATTGATATTGGCGCTGCTGTGCGGCTTGGGCGGCGGCAACTTCAGCTCATCCATGGCCAATATCAGCTTCTTCTTTCCAAAGCATAAAAAAGGACTGGCGACAGGGCTGAATGCAGGGATCGGCAACCTGGGCGTGTCCCTGGTACAGTTTTTGACCCCCGTGGTGATTTCCGGTGCGGTATTTGGTGCGTTGTCAGGCGACCCGGCCACCTTTGTCAAAGACGGTGTCGAAAAGCATATCTGGTTGCAAAACGCGGGCTTCATCTGGGTGCCATTCATTGTGGTGGCGGCTGTCGCTGCGTGGTTTGGTATGAACGACATCGCTGATGCCAAAGCCTCCTTTGCTGATCAGGCTGTGATCTTCAAGCGCAAGCACAATTGGTTGATGTGCTGGCTGTACATCGGCACCTTTGGCTCATTCATCGGGTTCTCGGCTGGCTTGGCCATGCTGACCAAATCGCAGTTCCCTGATGTAAACCCTACCCAGTACGCCTTCCTGGGGCCGTTGGTGGGGGCGTTGGTCAGACCGATCGGTGGCTGGATATCCGACAAGATCGGCGGGGCCAGGGTCACATTCTGGGTCTTTGTCGGTATGACCGTGGCGGTCTTCGGGGTGCTTCATTTCATGCCACATGCAGGTAGCCCTGGCAATTTCCAAGGATTCCTGACTATGTTCATCCTGTTGTTCGCACTGACAGGCATTGGCAATGGCTCGACATTCCGTATGATCCCGATCATCTTCCTGACCGAGCGTCAACGTGAAGCACAAGGCAAGGATGAAGCGGCACAGCGCCAAGCCAGCTTGGACGCTGGCAAGGAATCTGCAGCGGTTCTCGGGTTCTCGGGTGCCATCGGCGCATATGGTGGCTTTTTCATCCCCAAGAGCTTTGGGACATCCATTGACTTGACCGGCTCTGTCGATGCCGCCCTGTACAGCTTTATCCTGTTCTATCTGAGCTGCCTAGTGGTGACTTGGTGGTTCTACTCCCGAAAAGGGGCGGACATGCCGTGCTGAGTTGATTGTTACCGGATGATGCTGAGTTAAGCACCAGCGGTACCTGAACCCCAAAACGCCGTACCTTGAACAAGAGGCACGGCGTTTTCGCTTTGAGTCGCTTGGAAAGCGTTGCCATTTGATACGCTGGCTGCACGAAATCCAGTCTTGGCCTGGCATTCAGGCGAGATGGCATGTGTTGTTCGCAATGTACGGGAACTGTATCTATCTAGGGTGGTCATAGCTACGCTAGTATCAGTTGTCCCCTTAAAATGTTGGCGGCGGGCCGATGCTTACCGTTTCCAAACCCCAGTCATCAGAACACCGGTGATTTTGGTTTGGGAATGGGAGGTGTCATGCTCGCCGTATTTTTTACATTCGACTGATACACATCCCATGCTTGAATCCATCCGGCAATCGTTGCGCGACACGGGCCGCCATTTTGCACTGTTCATATTGTTCGATTTGCTGATGTTGATCAGCCTGATGGCAGGCAAGGTGGGTCTGTCCTGGTGGATTGCCAGCCACGGTGGAGCAAAGGATCTGGCGCTCTATGGCGCCAGCTTCTCGATCGTCATTCTGGTATTGACGCCGCTGTTGTCGCCTTTTGCCGACAGGTTGGACAAGCGCAAAGTGCTTGCCCTTGCGATGCTGATCAAAGCCATGGCTGTGGGTATGCTGGCGCTGGCCGCTTTGCTGCATTTCTACCATATCTATCTGATCATCGGCATCGAATTGATTGGCGCTGTGTGCATGGCGCTGATTGTGCCTGCCTCGCTATCGGTGGTGGCAGATGTAGTGCCGCCAGGGCATTTGCAGCAAGCCTTCGCCATGCAGAAATCGGCGCAGGCTTTTGGCCGTACCATCGGGCCCGCACTGGGCGGTGTGTCGCTGGCGGTGGCCGGTGAAGGCGCGGCATTGTTGTTTGCGCTGGCAGGCGCTTTGATCGCTTCATTGGTGGTTTTCCGTATTCCCCCCATGCCCCGGAAAGCGGCTGGCAAACCCAGCCTGCAGCAATGGTGGCATGAATTCAAACAGGGCATTCTGGTTCGTTGGCGTATCCCGATGGAGCGGTATTGGACATCGCTCTCTTTTCTCTACATCATCTTTTTCGCCCCGACAACGGGCATGCTGGTGCCGCTGCTGGTCAAACACCATGGTTTATCGGGTGGGTGGCTGGGGGTGGTCGAAATGGGCCTGTCGATTGGTATGATGCTAGGCCCGTTGGTGGTGGCGCGGCGCTTGAATGCACGCTTTGGCCGATTCCATGTCAACCTGCTGGCGATTGCAGGCGAGGCGGTGGGGGTCATCTTGGCGGGTTTGCTGAAACAGCCGATCCTGCTATCCATCTGTTTTGCGCTGGTGGGTATTTCCTTGTCCTGTTTTGTGTTGAATGGCCAGACTCACCGTATGTTGGCTGTGCCAGAAAATTTCCGGGGACGCCTGATGGCGGTCAATTTGGCGATATATGAATCTGGCAGCGCGATTGGCGCGACATTGGCAGGGGTGGCATTGCTGGCCTTGCCGGTTGATCAGTTGTTTGTGGTGTATGGCACCATCATGGGCGTGATGATCTCAGGCTACATGGTCTTGCCGGGTTTCAAGCACTTCCTGAGCCTGTCGCATGACGAGGTGAAGGATTATTACCAGCGCACCTATCCAAGTGCGTTTGAACTTAAATAAGGCTCACGCAGGGCCGCAGTATGCCCAGTGGCCATACAGGAGAGTGCAGCATGATCGAGGAAGTCAAGCAACGCTTCCGCCAGCTGAGTCCGGGTGTCGAGTTCTGCTCGTTACGCTGGGTGGAGGAACGCAGCGAATCCTTCGCTGTCAGGCAGGATATAGAACAACCAACGATGCTGACCCTGGACAGCGGTGTCATGATCACCGTCATCCATCGAGGGGGCTATGGCTATGCCGCCACTTCGGATATCTCACAGGCAGGGTTGGCCAAAGCATTAGAGCAGGCCAAAGCCTGGGCTGAGGCCAGCCGACAGCATTCGGTGTTTGATTACAGCACTATCGAGCTGCCCCGGCCCGTTGGCCAATATCAAAGCCCACCTTCGGCGCTGGCGCGCTGGTCACGCCGTGAACTGCTTGATCTGCTGATGGCCGAATCACGCGCATGCCGTATCAACGACAAGATCGTCGATTGGCATGCGTATCTTGAGCTGAAACAGACCCACCAGCTCTATCTGACGCATGATGGTGCGGAGGTCCTGCAGAGCTTCGATTTCGTGATACCGGGCCTAGTGGTCACCGCGTTTGGTGATGGCGACAGCCAATCTCGCAGCCTGGGTGGCCAATACAATGGCTATTGCCGCCAAGGGGGGATGGAGGTGATCCAGCAGTCCGGCCTGATCGGATCGGGCCGCCGCGTTGCAGAAGAGGCACTGGAGCTGCTGACCGCCCCCAATTGCCCGACAGGCACCATGGATCTGCTGCTCAAGCCTGAACAGATGATGCTGCAGATCCATGAGTCGATCGGCCATCCGCTGGAGCTGGATCGCATCCTGGGTGATGAACGTAACTATGCGGGCACCAGTTTTGTGACCCAGGACATGTTCGGCCAGTACCAATATGGCTCCTCTCTGTTGAATGTCAGCTATGACCCGACCCTGCAAAATGAATTTGCCGCCTATGGCTGGGATGATGAGGGTACGCCTGGGGACAAGGTGTTGTTGATCGAAAACGGGCTGTTGAAGCGTCCGCTCGGCGGCACCATCAGCCAGGCACGCGCGGGCATACCCGGTGTTGCCAACTCACGAGCCTGCTCGTGGAATCGCGCTCCGATCGATCGCATGGCCAACCTGAATGTCGAGCCGGGTGACCAGACCTTGGACGCAATGATCAGCTCGATCGAATATGGCGTGATGATGGACACCAACGTCAGCTGGTCGATTGACGATTCGCGTAACAAGTTCCAGTTCGGGTGTGAGAAAGGCTGGCTGATCAAAGACGGCCAGATCCAGCATGTCGTCAAGAACCCGAACTATCGCGGCATTTCAGCCACCTTCTGGCGCTCGCTGAAAGCGGTGGGTGATAAGAACACTGTGGACATCATGGGTACACCTTTCTGCGGCAAAGGGGAGCCCAGCCAGGTCATCCGGGTAGGGCATGCATCACCAGCCTGTTTGTTTGGCGCGGTGGAAGTGTTTGGCGGGGAGGCATGATGAAAAGTTATTTCTTCGAGCTGGCGGATTTCATCCAAACCCGCCTGCAGGGCGGCGAGGATTTCACCGCATGGCTGTCGGGCGAGCAGTCTGATTTTGTACGCTTCAACCACGGCAAAGTCCGCCAGGCGGGACTGGTCAGCCAGTTGTACCTGAATCTACGGTTGATTCGTGGTCAGAAGCACACTGCCATCTCGCTGTCACTCAACGGTGGTCGGGCGTCCGATCAGGCGCGTGTGACAGGCGCGTTGTCGCAGCTCCGTGATCTGTTGCCCGATGTGGCGGAAGACCCGCATCTGCTCTTGAATACCGAACCTCGATCAACCGAGCGGCAGGAGGCTTCCCGCCTGCCCAGCAGCGAGGCGATTGTCGAGGATGTGGTCGCAGCCGCCAATGGCTATGATTTTGTCGGCTTCCTTGCCAGTGGCCCGATGTTCTCCGGCTTTGCCAACAGCTGGGGGCAGCGCAACTGGCATGAGACAGCCAGCTTCAGCCTGGATTGGAGCCTGTACGCCGGTGGCGACAAAGCAGTCAAGGCTGGCTACGCCGCCACCGAATGGCAGCGTGATCAGTTCTGTCATAAATTCGATCATGCCGCAGCACAATTGCTGCTGTTGCAAAAAACAGCGCAAACCATTAAGCCAGGGCAGTATCGCGCCTATCTGACGCCCAGTGCGGTCGGTGAGCTGGTCGGCATGATGAACTGGGGTGGTTTTTCAGAGAAATCCTTACGGACCAAGCGCAGCTCGCTGATCAAATTGGCGGATGGCGAGCTGGCACTGAATCCGATGGTCAGCCTGCTGGAGCACACCGCAGAGGGCTTGGCGCCTGGTTTCCAGGGCGAGGGCTTCATCAAACCCGCGCATGTCGATCTGGTCAAGGCGGGGCGTTTTGCTGGTAGCATGATTTCACCACGTACCGCACGCGAATATGGCATTGCGGCGAATGGCGCGGGTGACGGCGAATACTTCCAGTCATTGCAGATGGCAGCGGGCGATTTGGCGCAAGACCGTGTACTGGCTGAATTGGGCACAGGGCTTTATATCAGCAACCTGTGGTACCTGAACTTCTCCGACCGGGTGAATGCCCGTGTGACGGGTATGACACGCTTTGCCACGTTTTGGGTCGAGAACGGCGAAATCGTGGCGCCATTGAATGTCATGCGTTTCGATGACAGCCTGTTCCGCATGCTGGGCAACAATCTGTCCGCCTTGACGCAGGAGCGGGATCTGCTGGTGGAGACCCAGACCTACAGCAGCCGACAAAGCAGTAGCATGCGCCTGCCGGGCGCTTTGTTGTCGGACATGACGCTGGTGCTGTAATCGCCTGCTGATCCGTCAGCTTGCAAGCCACGCCCGATGGATCACATCGGGCGTTTGCATTTCCGGCGTGATGTTGCCTAGTCTAGGTATTCACCATTGCTTTGCAGTGTGTCGGCCCCCGCCTGGGCCCGTATCAGGAACCGAGCAGGGTCAACCGCATCGACCAGATCCCGCTCTAGCGGTAAGGGCTCGGCATGGATCTGGCTGGCGAGCAGCTCGGCCATCAATGCGCTCCAGGTCAGGCCCCGGGCGCCCAGCCCCAGCAAGGCATACAGCCCTGGCAGGCGTGGCATCAGGGCTGGCCGGTGGTGCTTGCGAGGGTTGAAAGCCACTAAATCAGCCAGCGGCCCGACGATGGGTAGGCGATCGGGTGTGGCCGGCCTGTAGCTGACGCGCCCAGCTTGGCCGCTTGCGTCAAGATGGCTGGTAAAGCCTGGCAGCAGGCCCTCTGCTAACCGCAGATTGTTGTGATGGCCTGGGGTATCGGGTGCCTGTTGCTTGGTCTCGCTGGCACCAATGGCGCGGATGCCTCGCCAGGCGGGGGTGATATAGCCTTCACCACACACCACATGCTGCAGATCGGTGGTCTGGCCAGCCGCCACATAGGTCAGCTGACGCCAGGCTTTGCTCAGAGGCAAGTGCTGGCTGGCCTCGAACAGATGTCCATCACCTGCATTGGCCAGGACCAGCACCGGTGCCTCGGCAATCAGCTCGCCTGTCGCGGACAGGCACTGCCATTGCGCCTGGTCTGTATGCCAATGAATACGTGCCACTTCACAATTGAAAACAGTCTGCACCTGGGGAGAGGCCAGCAGATTGGCTTGGCAGATCGAGCCAGGGTTGGCCCAGCCGCCTTGGCCAAACCACCAGCCACCTCGTGACACCAGGTGACCGATACGGGTGGAGGCTGCAATGGCATCCAGCATGCAGACAAAGTCGGTGGGCAAGCCCAAGGCGGCCACCACTTGGGCTTGGTGATCGAGATCTTTGTCATCGCTGGCCTGATGCAGCACACCATTGCATCGCCACCAATCTGCCTGCGGGGCGATCTGCTGCAGGTGCCGCCAGGCATAGAGCAGGCTGGCCCGGCTCAGGCGGGATTGGCGGTTGTCGTCTTTCGACATCAACGGCAGCAAGGCGCCCACAGGGTTGCCTGAGCATTCCTGAGCGGGGCGGTCGCGCCGATCCAACACGGTGATCGCCCACCCCCGGCTCGCCAGGCGTTGGGCAACGCTGGTGCCCGCCAACCCAGCGCCCAGCACAATGGCCCGCTGATGTGGGTGCCGTTTCAGGTAACTGGGGCGTGGGTTTTGGTAGTGGGCCACCAGCATGTCCCGTTTTTTGCCGTAGCCAGGGCGTTTTTCCCACCGGAACCCTGCAGACTGGATACCTTCGCGCACAATGGCAGCGACAGTGTAGGTGGCTGCAGTGGCGCCAGGGGCGGCCAGTCTGGCAATTTGCTTGAACAGGGTGGGGGACCACAGCTCCGGGTTTTTCGATGGCGCAAAGCCATCCAGATAGAAGGTATCCACCTCTGCAACCAGCTTGGGCACTGCTTCCAGCGCATCCCCGAATACCAAGGTCAGACACACCCGGCCTGCATCGAGGTGCAAGCGGTGCTGGCCCGGCACCAACAGTGGCCATTGGGCCTGTAGCTCGGTTGCGAGCGGGGCCAGCTCGGGCCATTGCGCGTGTAAGGTCTGCAGATCGGCTTTGGAAAACGGATATTTTTCCAGCGAGATGAAATGCAACGTGCCGCACCGTTGCGGATCGGCCCGCCAAGTTTGCCAAGTGGCCAGGAAATTCAATCCCAGACCAAACCCGGTTTCCAGGATCACCCATTGCTGCTTGCCTTGCCAGCGGGCAGGCAGATCGTTGCCCGCCATGAATACGTGGTGAGCCTGACCGATGCCACCCTCGTCGGAGTGATACACATCATCGAAAGCGGAAGAAAAGGGTATGCCGGTATCGGTCAATTGCAAGGTAGCAGCTTGAATGGGTGTGGTCATACAGGCAGATGGCTGGTCGCCATGGACAGGTCGGGCGCGGAACGCTACGGCGGGATGGCGTGGCGGGCTTATTCAGCTTCGTCGATCCAGGCCATCTGGATGGCTTCGAGGATCTTCTCACCACAGTGCTTCGGGTCGTCGTTGAAATCCGGCAGTGCAACCACCCAGTTGAACAGATCGGTAAAGCGGATGGCTTTGGGGTCGATGTCGGGGTGTGCTTCGCACAGCTCGATGGCGATGATGCGGGAATCGGTCCATTTCATGGTGGGCTCCAGGTCAATCGAGGCGGATATCGGCCAGCTTGCCGCCACTGGCTTCAATCAAGGCTTGTGGGGTGAGTTTGAACACGCTGTTCGGTGTGCCGGCGGCGGCCCACAATGTATCAAATTGCAAAATGTCCTGGTCGATCACGATCTGCAAGGGGGTGACATGCCCGACCGGTGACACGCCACCAATGGCAAAGCCGGTCTGCTGCCGGACAAACTCGGCATCTGCTTTGCCGATGGGCTCCCCGATCAGTGCCGCCAGCTTCCGCTCACAGACGCGATTGGCGCCACTGGCGATCACCAGCAAGGCTGTCTGGCTGTCTAGGGCCTTGAATACCAGTGATTTGGCGATCTGCGCGACTTGGCAGCCAATTGCATCGGCAGCCTGCTGCGAGGTGCGGGTGTGTGCATCGAATTCCACGATATCCGCACTAAGGCCCTTGGCGGCCAGGGCCTGACGAACGCGTTGCTGGCTTGGGCTGTCAGCCATCAGTGGTTTTCCTTGGCGTGGTTCAAGGAGTATTTAGGGATCTCGACCACCAGCGGGATGCTGCCGATCTTGGCTTGGCAGGACAGGCGTGAGGTCGGCTCCAGGCCCCAGGCGCGGTCCAGCATGTCTTCTTCGTCCTCGTCGATTTCGTTCAGTGAGGCAAACCCTTCCCGGATGACGACATGACAGGTCGTACAGGCGCAGACTTGGCCGCAGGCGTGGTCGATATCGATATCGTGCGCCAGCAGCGCATCGCAAATGCTGGTCCCCGGCTCTGCCTCGATCACTGCCCCTTCTGGGCAGACTTCTTGATGCGGCAGGACAACGATCTGGGTCATGGTTTACTCCAAACTGGTAATGTTTTGCCCGGCCAGGGCCTGGCGAATCCTGGCATCCATGCGGCGGGCGGCAAAGTCGGCAGTGGCTTGATTCAGGGCATCCGTCCGTTGTCGGACTGCGCTGACATCCTGGCCCTGCATGGACAGCAGCAGGCTTTCGACGCAGGCTTGTATGACTTGCTGCTCCGTGGCATCGAGCAGGTGGCTGTCTTGCGCCAAGGCGCTGACGGTGGCATCGATCAGTGCCTGGCCTTCGACCTGTGCTTCTCGCAGGCTGCGGGCGGCCATGTCCTCATTGGCGTGGTGCAAGGAGTCTTGCAGCATCCGGGTGATTTCATCGTCGCCCAGCCCATAGGATGGTTTGACTGCAATGCTGGACTCGATACCGGTGCTCTGCTCGCGGGCCGACACGGAAAGCAGGCCATCGGCATCGACCTGGAAGGTCACACGGATGCGGGCAGCGCCCGCCACCATCGGTGGGATGCCGCGTAGCTCGAAGCGGGCCAAGGAGCGGCAATCACTGACCAGCTCGCGCTCGCCTTGCAATACGTGGATGGCCATGGCTGTCTGGCCGTCTTTGTAGGTGGTGAATTCCTGCGCGCGGGCGATCGGTATGGTGGCGTTGCGAGGAATGATCTTCTCCACCAGCCCGCCCATGGTTTCCAGCCCCAGCGACAGCGGAATCACATCCAGCAGCAGCCAGTCATCCTGCGCCTTGTTCCCAGCCAGCACATTGGCCTGGATGGCGGCGCCCAGCGCAACGACTTTGTCCGGGTCGAGGTTGGTCAAAGGTTCCTTGCCAAAGAATTCGGCCACCGCCCGGCGGATCTGCGGCATGCGGGTGGCGCCGCCCACCATGACCACACCATCGATTTCGTCGATGCTCAGTTGGGCATCCCGCAAGGCTTTGCGCACGGGCAGCAAGGTCTTGTTGACCAGATTACGGGTAATGTCACCGAAGATCTCGCTGGTGATGGTTTGATTGACCACGCTGCCGTCGGCCAGAATGGCCGTGATATCTGCCACGCCGTGATCGGTCAGCGCCTCTTTGGCCGCGCGGGACTTGGTCAGCAAAAGACGGGTATCCCGCGCCGAAGGCAGGGTCACACCAGCTTGTTCCAATGCCCAGCAATAGACACGATGATCGAAATCATCGCCGCCCAGCGCCGAGTCGCCGCTGGTGGCCAGCACTTCGAATACCCCTTGGGTCAGTCTCAGGATCGACACATCAAATGTGCCGCCGCCCAGGTCATACACCACATAGGTGCCTTCGCTGTTGTTGTCGAGCCCATAGGCGACTGCCGCTGCGGTGGGCTCATTGAGCAGGCGCAATACCTCCAGGCCCGCCAGCTTGGCGGCATCCTTGGTGGCTTGTCGCTGGGCATCGTCGAAATAGGCGGGGACGGTGATCACCGCACCTGTCAGCTCGCCGCCCAGGCTTTTTTCTGCGCGCTCTTTCAATCGTTTCAGGATTTCAGCGGAGATCTCCACCGGGCTTTTGGTGCCGGCCACCGTGCGCAGTTGCACCATGCCCGGTGCATCGGCAAATTTGTAAGGCAGGTTTTCATGGCCTTCGATATCGCGCAGGCCGCGCCCCATGAAGCGTTTGACGGATACGATGGTGTTGTGCGGGTCTTCGTTCTGCCGTGCCTGGGCTGCAAAACCGACATCCACACGGTGGTCTGGGTGATAGTGCACCACGGAAGGCAGCAGCGGGCGGCCCTGTTCGTCATTCAGCACAGTGGCGACGCCGGATCGTACTGTTGCAACCAGCGAGTTGGTGGTGCCCAGATCAATGCCAATAGCCAAGCGGTGCTGGTGTGGGGCGGTGGAAAGACCGGGTTCGGAAATCTGTAAGAGAGCCATAGCGGGCGGCGCTTTTCTAAAAGTCGTCAACAGGGCCTCTGGCCCCGGACGAATCAAGGTTATTCTGGTCTGACCTTATGACAAGGTGGCATCAATTGCATCACCGATTTCTTCATCCAGCTTTTCCATGAAACGAAGCTTGCGGACGATGGTGCTGGCATCTGCAAATGCGTGGGCTTCATCCAGCATGGTGTGTAGTTGCTGGTGCAGGGCTTTGACCTCGTGACGCAAGCGTCGTGACAGGTCTTCCAGCGAGTCGGCATCCTGGCTGGCTTTGGCCTCCATGATGGCTTCACGCCATTCCATCTGTGCCATCAGGAAGTCCACCGGCATGGCGGTATTGGTTTCTTCCTGGGTATCCACCCCAGCCAGGTGCAACAGATAACGAGCACGAGCGAGCGGGTTGCGCAGGGTTTGATACGCCTCGTTGGCCTGGGTCGCCCACTGCAGTGACAGGCGTTTCTCGCTATCGCCCAGGTGGGCGAAACGATCAGGGTGCACCTCTGACTGCACCTTGCGGTAAGCCTGTTCCAGCGCGATCAGGTCCAGCTCAAAGCAGGCTGGCAGGCCAAAGAGCTGGAAGTGATTCTGTTTGAAATCGATGCTCATGATGTTGCGATCATTAACCTTGTCATGAACAAAGCCGCAAGCAGCTGCCTGCGGCTCGGTATAGTGCAATATGCCTGTACGGAATGACTGGGTGGGGTGTAGTGCATCGAGCAGTCAGACTCACTGACGGCTGGGCTGACACGAGCTGTCTCCACTCACCATCATCAGCCGGCGGATCACACGTTGAAGCTTTCTCCACAACCGCATTCGTTCTTGACGTTCGGGTTGTTGAACTTGAAGCCCTCGTTCAATCCTTCCCGGACAAAATCAAGTTCGGTACCATCGAGATAGGGCAGGCTCTTCGGGTCGGTGATGACCATGACGCCGTGGCTCTCGAACGACAAGTCGCCTTCTGCAATCTCATCAACGAATTCAAGCTTATAGGCCATGCCTGAACAGCCTGATGTGCGCACGCCGAGGCGAATGCCGATGCCTTTGCCACGTTTGGTCAGGAAATTGGACACATGTCTGGCAGCGCGTTCTGAGAGGGTAATGGCCATGAACGATGCTCCCGGATCAAGCCGTGTGCTTGGCTTTATAATCGGCCACGGCTGCTTTGATGGCATCTTCCGCCAGAATCGAGCAGTGGATCTTGACGGGCGGCAGCGCCAGCTCTTCCGCGATCTGGGTATTCTTGATGTCCAAGGCTTGGTCGAGTGTCTTGCCTTTGACCCATTCCGTGATCAGTGAGGAAGACGCGATGGCCGAGCCACAGCCATAGGTCTTGAATTTGGCGTCTTCAATCACGCCCTGTTCGTTGACCTTGATCTGCAGCTTCATCACGTCGCCACAGGCTGGTGCGCCAACCATCCCCGTGCCGACGGAATCGTCGCCTTTTTCGAATGACCCGACATTGCGTGGGTTTTCGTAGTGATCAATCACCTTGTCGCTATAAGACATGTCGTACTCCTGATCAATGCGTCCAGGCAGATTGCCCGAATACTCGCCGGGCCAGGCCCGGCGTCAATATCAATGTGCTGCCCACTGCACGGTATTCAAGTCAATACCGTCTTTGTACATTTCCCAAAGGGGGGACATCTCCCGCAACTTGCCGATTTTCTGTTTAAGCAGGTTGATGGTGTAGTCAATGTCTTCTTCCGTGGTGAAACGGCCAATCGAGAAACGGATGGAGCTGTGCGCTAATTCATCGTTGCGGCCTAGTGCCCGCAGGACGTAGGAGGGCTCCAGGCTGGCGGAGGTACAGGCCGAGCCACTGGACACAGCCAGATCCTTGATCGCCATGATCAGGGACTCGCCCTCGACGAAATTGAAGCTGACGTTCAGATTGTGTGGAACGCGCTGTACCAGGTCACCATTCAGATACACTTCTTCGATGTTCTGCAGGCCGCTCCACAGCCGATCGCGCAGCATGCGGATACGCTCGTTCTCGGTGGCCATCTCCTCGCGGGCGATCCGGAATGCTTCGCCCATGCCCACGATCTGGTGGGTTGCGAGCGTGCCGGAGCGCATGCCGCGCTCATGGCCGCCGCCGTGCATCTGGGCTTCCAGCCGGACACGTGGCTTACGACGCACATACAGTGCGCCAATCCCTTTCGGGCCATAGGTCTTATGCGCTGAAAAGCTCATCAGATCGACTTTGAGCTTGGACAGGTCGATTTCAACCTTGCCTGTGGCTTGCGCAGCATCCACATGGAAGATGATGCCCTTCTCGCGGCACAGCTCGCCAATGGCTTCAATGGGTTGAATCACGCCGATCTCGTTATTCACCAACATGACCGAGATCAGGATCGTGTCGGGGCGGATACAGGCCTTGAGTGCATCCAGATCGATCAGACCGCTCTCTGCTGGCACCATGTAAGTGACATCGAAGCCCTCGCGTTCCAGCTCTCGACAAGGGTCGAGTACCGCTTTGTGCTCGGTCTTGAGGGTGATGATGTGCTTGCCTTTGGTCTGATAGAAGTGGGCGGCGCCTTTCAGCGCCAGATTGTCGGATTCTGTTGCGCCAGAGGTCCAAACGATCTCCTTGGGGTCGCAGTTGACCAGCGCAGCAACCTGCTCGCGCGCTTCTTCCACTGCTTTTTCCGCCTCCCAGCCAAAGCTATGGGAGCGTGACGCTGGGTTGCCGAACAGCTCGGTCAGATAGGGAATCATTTTTTGCGCGACCCGAGGATCGACAGGCGTGGTGGCCGAGTAATCCAGGTAGATCGGGAGTTTGGTCATGCGATGGCTCTCCATGGTCGGTAAGGGGTGCGGATCAGACTGGCGCACCCGCGGTAGGCTTGCTGCCATTTGCGCGTTTGTCTTGCAAGACGGCGACATCACAAGCGTGCTCTTTTGCACGTTGATTATCGACCAGCTGGCCGAGTGATACCGACGCCAAGTACTCAAAAATGGTGACATTCAGGCTGGCCCATAAATCATGGGTCATGCATCGATGTTCTTCCAGGCAGTTTTCCTTGCCGCCGCACTGGGTGGCGTCAATGGGCTCATCGACAGCCTGGATGATTTCGGCAACCGAGATGTCGTGCGCGGCTTTGGCCAGGCAATAGCCGCCGCCCGGCCCGCGAACGCTTTCCACCAATTGCCGACGGCGTAGTTTCCCGAACAGTTGTTCAAGATAGGACAAAGAGATCCGCTGCCGGTCGGCAATGCCCGCCAGCGTCACAGGGCCGTTACCCTGGCGCAATGCCAGATCAAGCATGGCTGTAACGGCAAAACGGCCTTTGGTGGTGAGGCGCATGGACGATCCTTGTCGCGCGAAATATATAGATAACTGGCTGGAATTATATAATTCCCGATTAATTTGGTCAACTATTTGCCAGATGGGGGAAATACCGATGGATGCGGTGTGTGGCGGTGCGGTGGGTTCAAAGCGAATAGCCGATCATTTTACTAGGCTTTGAATCGGCTGACAAATCGGCCTAGTTCCGATCGAGCCGTTTCTTGTGCTTGGCCAGATTGTCGTTGAGTTGGTGGATGATCTCACTGGCGGTGCCGATGATCTGATTGGGGTTGAAACCCGTCCGTGTCAGCTCTCGATAGAACGTCTTGGCCAGAATGCGGGCCAGTTGATCAGGGTTTTGGGAGGTGTTGAATGCAAAGGGGGACATGCCTTCGGTACGCTGCTGTTGTAGCAGAGCCAGCTGTGCAAAGCGTGAGTTCAGGGTGTTCTGCAATTGAATGACCTGGATGGATTTCCCGATGAACAAGGCTGCGATGTCCAGCAGGTTTTGGTCGTCGATGTTGAAAGGGCGTTGGTGGCGATTGCCGCTGACATTGATCACGCCGATGATTTCACCATTCAGCATGATGGGTGAGGCGATCATGGATTTGCGCGGGTCGTCCGGTCGCCTGGCGTACTTGGCGAAGGGCGAGTCTTCAATGTCCTGAATCAGCAGCGACTGGCCAGTTTCAAGTACGTGTCCGGTAATGCCGTCGCCTTTTCGGATTGCGGTTTCGACGGCCTCGGGATGGAGTGGGCCATAGTTCCCGACCAGCTTCAATTGAACGTCACCGATGTCCGCATGGCTTAATAGCATCAGTGAGCAATAGTCAGCAGCCAGCATGCGGGCTGCCTGCTCGGCCAGTGCATTCAATTGGTCATCCAGGCTGGTGTCGCATTGCTGAGTGGTCGATAACAAGTTGAGTTGTTGCAGAATCTGGGCTGAATGGGGCATGGCTTGGTACCTGTCTGGTCATGCTGTTTGGAGTATAGACGGAGAATGATCCCTGCCTTTGATCGGCTCCGTTGTAAGGCAGGGGCGGATGCACTTGGCGTGTGTGTTCTGATTGGTGCCCCTGGCTGTGCCACCGGGGCAGGGGATATCGGTATCCGTCATGCCTACAAGGGGGAGCGTAATAGTCGTGGCTCGGGTGGCAGGCTGCATAGGTATTCCCGCAATGGTTGGGTGGCGTCCTTCAGATAATGGCGGTAGTGGTCCATCAGCCGGTAGCCACGGATTTCGCCCGACAAGGCTTGTTCTAGTATCCATTGGTGAAAACCAATGTGTTTGGCCGGATCATTATGTTCAAAAAATAACTGAACGATCCGCTGGCGCAGCAGAAGCGTCGAATTGCTGATCAGTCGCATCATTACGCTGCCCAATTGTCGATTCAATGTGTTCTGCAGCTCGATTTCGATGTGCACGATGTCTGCAATATTGGGGGTGGGCTCCAGCGCGGCCCGCTGCCGATCGAGCAAAGCTGCGATCAAGGGGCTTTGTGCCCGTGTCTCTGGTCGATTGGCCGCCAGCATGATTGTCTGTGGCATGAAAAAGACCCACTGCTCAAGCGCATCCAACAAAAAACGTCCGCCGAGATCCAATTGCTCGATGCTGACGACGCATGCAAGAAAGTCGATTCCGCTGTGTTCGCAGTAATCGGTGATGGTGATGCCCGAGCCTTGCACGGAGCGGATCAGGTTCATGCGAGCAAGCTGTCTGAGTGCCATCCGCAATGAGGTCCGATCCACACCCAGCTGATCTGCAAACAGGCGCTCGGGCGGCAGGCGATCCCCTGGGCGCAACTCGCCGATGAATATCTTGGCGATCAGGTAGTCGGCGATGTGGTCGGGCAGCGTGCGTGGATGGGCCATGATCTGCGTCAGTCATTCTGCTGTTTGTCGTTGATCGGCGTGGAAATCGCCTTTGTTTTTGCATTGACGACGCAGCCCACTCAGCTGCGGATCAGTTTACCAATTTTTGCCTTGAAATCCGCTGACGGTTGAACGTATTTCACGCCACAACGGAACTGGCTGATATTGCCAACCAGCGAGCAGTGGATGACGTCTATCATGGTTTCAATGTATTGCTTTTCGCCAGCACTGACATTGAATATTTCCAGGATCATCCGGTACTGCTGCCCGGAGCGTAATGCGATATCAGTCAGGATGCCTGCGCCACTGACAGAGATCTCGACCGTCTGACCTTTGATCGGTTCCCGGGAGCCAGCCTGAAACAGCGCGGCTCTCAGATGCACCTGCGTTCTGGGATGTTGACGTTGTTCAGACATATCAGCCACTCCGTCGCTACCCGCTTGAAAGGGGTAGTTCGAATTATAGTGTGGGGGTTGGGTGTGGGTATCAAGGCGGCGGAAGGTTGAACCGTATTTCGTGGAGCGGTTGCCAGTGCTCGCCCTGCTTGATGGACACCCTGACTCTGACCAGGTTGGCGCTGACAGCGCAAGGAAAGGTAAGTGCAGTGGTACAGTTCTCCGCCTGCCTGCGAAGGCTGTCAGTCACGCCGGATAGCTTGGCCAGTGCCTGCATGATGTCCTTGTTGTTGACCTTGGGAAACTGGCTTTCGTCATCGTCCGTAAATCGAGGGCCGCCGAAATGTTGCGCATCAACGGCTTCCAGCACCTGCCACGGGGTCTGGTGGTGCTTCCAGTCAGCGAGCGTCAGGCTGTCGGTAGGGTGGGTCACGGTCAAGCTGGTTTCCAGCTGCGCTTCCAGCCTGACCGCCCCTTGCTGAGCTCCGGGGAAGGAAAAACGGAATCGGGACAGGGCTTCCAGCGAGTCAGCGGTGAGATGGGTGACAGGTCGGGAGAAATCGCTCAGCTCGATCTTGCCGAAACGAGCGTCGATGCCACGCGTATCGATCACCAAGCGTGATAGGGGTGGCACCTCGGCGAGAACAGCCGCTGACCAAGTGCCGATGAGAACCAACAAGATGGCAGACAAGTGGCGCATTGTGTTTTTTTATTGATTCGATAGATAAGGATGAATTGCCAGTTGCGTATCTGTCGAGTCATCATAGCATCCGTCAGGGGCAACCCCGCAAGGGTATTCAACGAAATGAGCCGAACATATGGATGATCAGCAGCATGATCGTGTCAGAATCGACAAATGGCTATGGGCCGCCCGCTTCTTCAAGACACGCAGCCTGGCCACCGAGGCTGTCGAGCTGGGACGAGTGTTGATCAATACGGATCGCGTCAAACCTGCGCGGACTGTCAGGCTGGGCGACACCATCCTGGTGCGGCGTGGCGAAGAGATGATGACAGTCACCGTGCTGGGCATCAGCGACACCCGAGGCCCAGCTCCCATTGCGCAGCAGCTGTACGCTGAGACAGCTGAAAGCATCCTTTTGCGAGAGGCGCGTAAAGAGCAGGCCAGATACCTGGCAGGTGACGGGTATCAGGGCAAGGGACGCCCCACCAAGCGGGATCGCCGGCAGCTGACTCGTTTTGAAGGGAGCTGACCGCTTCCAGACCATGGTCCGCCTTTTCAGGGGCTCGTATTTCGGCTAGCATTCGTTACATATTGGGGAATCGCAGTCGATATGATCTTCGATCCTTGAAGAAATCCTGGCTGGCACCATTTTTTACCTATCGCCGATTTCCCGGCACACAATTTTTCAGTGAGGACACAATGAGTAGTGAACACATCTATCATGTAACCGATGCCACGTTTGAAGCCGAAGTGTTGCAATCCGGTGCGCCGGTTCTGGTTGACTACTGGGCAGAATGGTGTGGTCCCTGCAAAATGATCGCACCGATTCTCGATGAGATCGCCGTAGAGTATGCCGGGCGCCTGAAAGTGGCCAAGCTGAATATCGACGACAATCAGGGTACGCCACCCAAGTACGGTATCCGTGGCATCCCGACATTGATGATTTTCAAGAATGGCAGTGTCGAAGCGACCAAAGTCGGGGCATTGTCCAAGTCACAATTGACGGCATTTATTGACAGCAATATTTAAACAGGCTATCTTCAGCTCAAAATAAATCGTTAATTGAGCAGTTCCGCATCCGGGACTGCTGGCTCACAAAGCCAGGCCCTCCCGGATACCAGCTTTCCCCCGCATCCCGTAACCAGTTACCGATACATCCCGCTAACCCTCCCTTTTTCCGTATTCACGGCGAAACCATGCATTTATCTGACCTGAAGCATTTGCACGTCTCGCAGCTCGTAGAAATGGCAATTTCCAACGAGATCGATGGTGCCAACCGCCTGCGTAAGCAGGATCTGATTTTCGCTCTGCTTAAAAATCAAGCCAAGAAGGGCGAAAGTATTTTTGGAGAAGGCACGCTGGAGGTGTTGCCAGATGGCTTCGGCTTCCTGCGTTCACCGGATACCTCGTATCTGGCTGGCCCGGATGACATTTACGTCAGTCCGTCCCAGATACGTCGCTTCAACCTGCATACAGGCGATTCGATTGAGGGTGAGATCCGCACCCCCAAAGAAGGCGAGCGCTATTTTGCCCTGGTCAAGGTCGATAAGGTCAATGGAGAGCCGCCGGAGAATTCCAAGCACAAGATTCTCTTCGAGAACCTGACGCCATTGTTCCCGACCGAGCCGCTGAAGCTCGAACGCCCCATTTTGGGTGAGGAGAACAATACCGGCCGCGTGATCGACATGATCGCGCCAATCGGGAAGGGGCAGCGCGCCTTGCTGGTGGCACCGCCGAAGTCAGGCAAGACTGTCATGCTGCAGCATATCGCTCATTCGATTTCGCACAATCATCCTGAGGTGTCTCTGATTGTGTTGTTGATCGATGAGCGCCCGGAAGAAGTGACGGAGATGCAGCGCTCGGTAAAGGGTGAGGTGGTCAGCTCGACATTCGACGAGCCAGCGGCTCGCCATGTGCAAGTGGCTGAAATGGTGATTGAAAAGGCAAAGCGCCTGGTTGAGCACAAGAAAGATGTGGTCATCCTGCTCGATTCGATCACGCGTCTCGCACGCGCTTACAACACGGTTGTGCCGGCCTCGGGCAAAGTGTTGACGGGTGGTGTCGATGCCAATGCGTTACAACGGCCCAAGCGTTTCTTCGGTGCGGCACGGAATATCGAAGAAGGTGGATCGTTGACGATCATTGCAACCGCCCTGATCGATACCGGCTCACGCATGGATGACGTGATCTATGAGGAATTCAAGGGCACAGGCAATATGGAGATCCACTTGGATCGTCGGATGGCTGAAAAGCGGATCTACCCCGCCATCAATGTCAACCGCTCGGGTACGCGTCGCGAAGAGTTGCTGATTCCTCAAGATCAGTTGCAGAAGATCTGGATCTTGCGCAAGCTTCTTTATCCGATGGATGATCTGGAGGCAATGGAGTTCCTGTTGGACAAGATCAAGGGCACCAAGAACAACAGCGACTTTTTTGATTCCATGCGTCGTTGAGGGTGCTGAAATGGCGTAGCGGTCGGGTATTCCAACCGCTTACGCTAAATACTTGCCAAATCCGAAGGTGTCGCGGATAATTCCGCGTTTTGATGCAGCTCAGGCAAAACCCCTGGGCCCGATTTTAAGGACTTGAATCATGAAACAGGGCATTCACCCCGAATACGCAGAAATTACCGTTACCTGCTCCTGCGGTAATTCCTTCCAAACTGCTTCTACCATGAAGAAAAACCTGCATGTGGAAGTTTGCTCCGCCTGCCATCCTTTCTACACTGGTAAGCAGAAGATTGTTGATACCGCAGGTCGTATTGACAAATTCAAGCAAAAATACAGCATGCTGGGCCGCAAGTAAGCGTTTCTTGCATACAACAAAAAGGCAGCTCAGGCTGCCTTTTTGCATTTCTGTCACCAGGCTGGCAGGCGTTGGGCTGCTATAATCGCGCCAAACCTACACTTTTCATCGCATGCTGACTTATACCCCACAAGCAGAAGTCCTTTCCCCCAAGACACATGAACGCCCCTGGGCACTGTTCCTGTTATGTTTGATCTGGCTGTTGCCAGGCGTGATCGGCCATGCGCCGTGGAAGCCTGATGAGCCACACACCATTGGCATCATCCATGCCATGCAACAGGGGCATTGGTTGATACCGCAGCTGGCTGGGCAGCAGACCTGGTTGGATGGCCCCCTTTATTTCCAGTTGACTGCTGTACTGGCTGGCTGGCTGGGTGGGTGGTTGGCGCTGCATGATGTGGCCAGAGCGCTATCTGCTGTTTTTGTGGCGTTGGTGTTGACTTTTTGTGGTGGTATTGGCCGCGAGCTGATCGGTCGCCGTTTTGGCCGGGTAGTCGTCATTTTGATGATTGGGTGTTTAGGGCTGATCGTACTTGGCCATACTGCGATATCGAGCACCGCCACGATGGCAGGTTATGCTGCTGCTTTCTACGGGATGAGCCTGTTCAAGCGGCGGTGGATTGGGGCCGCGCTGGCACTTGGCCTGGGAGCGGCACTGGCTGCGAATACCGGATCTTTGCACGATGCGGTGGTCATCTGGGTGATCGCAGGGCTCTTGCCTGTGTGTTTTGGTCATTGGCGTGACCGTGCTTATGCAAGGGTGCTGATCTGGGCGGTGGTCTTGGCGGCTCCTGCCATGCTGATCTGGCCGATGATGCTCTACCAGCATTCACCGGCGCTGCTGGGGGCGTGGTGGAAAGGTAGTGTATTGGGTCGTTTGTATGGCAACGGTGCGGCACTGCATTGGGGGGAGCTGGATTTCTATCTGCGCACCTTGCCCTGGTTCAGCTGGCCTGCATTGCCCATCGCGGCTTGGGCGCTATGGGATGGCCGCTTGACAGGATACGATCGGCCCGTGCTGCAGTTCTCGGTATTGGCTTTATTGGTGATTGCATTGGGTTTGGTGTTGTCACCGATCGCACAAGATGACTATCTGTTGCCGCTGTTGATCCCAATCTGTGTGCTGGCGGCCTCGGTGGTCGATCGCTTGAAGCGTGGTGCGGCGGCTGCGCTCAATTGGTTCGGGGTCATGACGTTTGGCATGTTAGGGCTATACATCTGGCTGGGATGGACTGCCTACATGACCGGCATCCCACCCCAGCTGGCAAGACGTGCGGATAAAGTCATTCCAGGGTTTATCCATGCGTTTTCGATCTGGGACTTGCTGATTGGCCTGGCCCTGACTGCAACGTGGATCTGGGCAGTGTCCAGGCGTCGCCAGATGGGCCGTCAGGCGTTGAGCAGCTGGGCGAGTGGGGTGGCGCTCTGCTGGAGCCTGCTGATGTTGCTGTGGCTGCCCGGCATTGATTGGGTCAAGGGTTATCAGCAGACCGTGGCCAGCATGAAGCAATCTTTGCCCGCTCAATATCAATGCATCTCGACTGACCGCATGTCCGCCGATATGGCTGCATTGTTCAATTACCACGGTGGGCTGGCAGTGCGGTGGGGGGCCAACGAATCATGTGATCTGATGCTGGTGATGGGTACACGGGATGAGGTGCCGCCAAAGGGACATTGGCGCAAGCTATGGGAAGGTGCCAGGCCAGGTGATGGGCGTGAGCGGCTACGTCTGTATCAGCAATTTGAACCAGCCAGCATCCGCTTATGATCCGCTGTGACACCAGTGCATTGATCCTGGCGGGAGGGCAGGGCTCCCGCATGGGGGGTATCGATAAGGGCTTGGTTCGCTTGGTTGGTAAGCCATTGATTGAGTGGGTGATTGAAGCGCTTCGCCAGCAGGTTGGGGATGTTCTGATCAGTGCCAATCGATCGGTGGATCAATATGCCACATTGGGCTATCCGGTACTCCAGGATGCCATGCCAGGCTTTCCGGGGCCATTGGCAGGGGTGATGGCGGGCCTGGGTGGCATGACAACCGATGAGCTGCTGGTGGTGCCTTGTGATGTGCCATTGCTGCCACGAGACTTGGTGTTCAGAATGCGCCCCTTACTGACACCGCAGACTGATTTGGTGGTTGCGGCAGATCCGGAGCGCATCCATCCCGCGATTTTTCTATGCCGCGCCCAGGTCAAGGCTGCGCTGGCAGCCTATCTGGCCCAAGGCGGGCGCAGTGTGCGCGGTTGGCAGGCCACATTGAATACGGTGACCTGCCCATTTGAAGATGCCTCGGCATTCAGCAACCTCAACAATATGGCGGATCTTGAGCGCACCGAGCAGCAGCTGCGTACCCGCTAGGCATTGTTCACCGGGTTTCATCGCCAGTTGGTGCGTAGAGATTGGTACGGCTGTGTGATGCGTTGGGGGCACCAGGCCCTGGATCACAATCACACAACCGTTTCGCAGCCAGCTACCCCAATACAATGATCGACCTGCGCCCACCGCTTGATCGCGGCTGATTGCAACGCCTTATGTAATCGACCGGCCATACAAAGCAAACGCTCGGTGCGGAAGCAGATACTGCCCATCGGCAGTGTCTGGTGGGTATTTGGCGAGCAGCTCGGCATGCGCCTCATCAAAGCGCGTCACTGCCTCTGGCGAGAGGCTGGCGGCAACCCCGGCGCTGGCGCGAATCCGACCACGCCAACGCTCGGCGGTGTAAGCGACTGGTACATCGAATGAGAACGATGCCTTGTTGTGGAAGCCCGCCAGGGCAAGCTCTTTGAACCACGCACCGTAAAGGCCATCACCGCCCCCCATGGTCCATGCTGGGTTGTGCTGGCGGATCAGCGCTTCCGTTTGGGCGATGATTGGGTGCTCTTGTGGCAGCCAATCAAAATGCGCAATGATCAACCAGCCACCAGGCTTGAGTAGCCGCCGCGCCTCATCTGCCGCCGCCTGGCGATCAAACCAGTGCCAACATTGCCCTGCAATCACTGCGTCAAATGCGGCAGAGGGCAGGCGGGTCGATTCGGCTTGGCCTTGCGTCAATGCGATGGTGACGGATTCACGGGCGCATGCTTCTGCGGCTTTCTCCAGCATGCCTGCAGAGATGTCCAGCGCGGTCACCCTGCACCCCGCCTTGGCCAGTTGAATCGCCAGCGTGCCGGTGCCAGTGCCCAAATCCAGCACAGATTGGGTGGGGCGAATCAATTGCAGAGATTGCAAATGATCCACAAAGGCAGGTGGAAAGCCTGATCGATGCTGCAGATAGTCACCGGCGGTGCGTCCGAAATCCACCCCTACCATCGGGGGCGTGCTGGGCGAAGCAGTCATGAGTCGTCTCCTGAAAGATCACAAAGGAAACCGGCGCCGGTCGGTGGTGATGGTGGCGAGCTTGCCACCATCACGATCAGATCTGCTTGGCATTTAAGCGCCAGCGTGATGTTGGGTCAATCTTGATTGGGAAAATCAACCATGCCGATGTTCGAAGTGAGGGCTTGCCCATGAGTGTGTTATTGACCACCGAGGCCGCCGCCAAGCTCCTGGGGGTGACCCGGCAGACCTTGTATGCCTACATCAGCAGAGGTCTGCTCCAGCCAGCGCCGGGCGCGCAAAAAGGCGCAGGCCGGTTTCGCCTGCAGGATATAGAGCGCCTGCAACTGAGCCGACGCCTAGGCAAGCGGCCAAAACTGGCGGCACAAACTGCTCTGGATTGGGGGCTGCCAGTGTTGCCCTCGTCACTGACGCTCATCGATGGTGGCATGCTCTATTACCGAGGGCAGGCGGTCACGGCGCTGTTGGCTGATCAGTCGGTGGAATCGGTTGCGTCGCTGCTTTGGGATGTGCCCATCGCCCCTCAGACATGTCCGGACTTGCCCGCGACAAGCGAATGGCTGCAAACCGCCATGGCATTGGAAAAGATGTCACCTGCGCGGCGGGCGCTGGTTTTGTTCCCGCTTGCCATGGCAAGCTGCCGCGCAGCTGATCTGGATGGGGGCGGGTTCGTTGGCCTGTACGCCCATGTGCGTTGGATGCTGGCCAGCCTGTTGGGTGTGGCACCTCAGCCCATGCCGCTACACCAGATGGCATCGACAGCCTGGCGGATCGACGACCCGGCAGGGCAAGGGTTGATCCGCCAAGCCTTGATTCTATGCGCAGATCATGAGTTGAATGCATCCAGTTTTGCGGCGCGTTGTGTCGCTTCGACAGGCGCCAGCTTGGATGCGGCCTTGATCGGTGGCCTGGCTGCCTTGAGTGGCGTCAGGCACGGCGCGGCCACGCATCAGGTGGAATCCTGGTGGCACCCGCATCAACCTTGGGAACATGTGCTGGCGACCTGTGCTCAGGCGATGTCCCCAGCAGGCAGGCTGGCCGGGTTGGGGCACCCGCTCTATCCCAATGGTGATCCGCGCGCCCAAATGCTGCTCTCTGCCTTGCCCTGGGAGCACGAGGCCAATTGCCTGGCGCGTGGCCTGTATCAGCAATTCGATGAATACCCCAGCGTGGATTTTGCCCTGGTTGCGCTTTGTCGATACCTTGGGTTGCCTGCGGGCGCGGCGTTCATCTTGTTTGCCGCCGGGCGCACCATCGGCTGGCTGGCACACGCATTGGAGCAGCGGCAAGACGGTGGGCTGATCAGGCCCCGTGCTGCATACACCGGCCAGCCACCAGCCTTTGCACAGACAGCTTCACCGGTCGAACCAGGTCGGATCGTCCGGTTTCGGTAGTACAAGGTGGATGGCGGTCAGCAGATCAATGCTCAGGCACTTTCGACAGGAGCGGCTATCGCATCCTCGCTGCTTGCCTTGGGGTTGGCTTGCAAGGTGAAGAAGAAGGTGGCGCCTTTGCTTGGCTCCGCCTCGGCCCAGATCTCGCCGCGATGGCGGTGGATGATGCGCTGCGCAGTGGCCAAGCCCACGCCGATCCCTTCGAACTCCTGAACGGTGTGCAGGCGTTGAAATGCGCCAAACAGTTTGCCGGCCAGCGACATATCGAAGCCGACCCCATTGTCACGGACGAAATAGATGCGACGGCCATCAGTGTCTTTGACACCGAATTCGATTTCCGGGTTGGTGGCTTTGCTGGTGAATTTCCAGGCATTGGACAGCAGGTTATACAAGGCGGAACGCAATAACTTGCCATCTGCGTGGACATACACCTCCGGTGCGATGCGCAGCTCGACTTTGCGATTTGGCTCATTGGCCTGCAGCTCTTCCAGAATCGATTGCACCAACAGGCTCAAGCTCAACATTTCCAGATGCATTTCACTTCGTGCCAGACGGGCCAGGTTGAGCAAGGTATCGATCAGCTCGCCCATGCGCTGGGTGGCACGCCGCATCCGCTGTACATAGTCACGTCCCTGGTCATCCAACTTGTCGCCATAATCCTCCAGCAGCGCCTGACCAAAGCCATCCACCGTGCGCAGGGGAGCGCGTAAATCGTGCGATACCGAATAGCTGAATGCCTGTAGCTCGTTGTTGGCGGAGGCCAGCGCAGCCGTGCGGGCCTCGACCAGCTCTTCCAGATGCTCGCGGTAGTGAACCAGCTGTTCCTCGACCTTCTTACGTGCGCCGATATCGATCAGATAGCCCTGTAGATATTTTTCACCGCTCTTGTCCGTCAGGACCGAAGCAACGAGCGACACCCACACGTTGTGGCCATCTGCCGCCAGCAGTCGGCATTCGAATTCGCGGTCGCTCTGCTCGGGTGATGTCTCACCGAAAATCTGGTATGCAAAGTGGCGGTCGTCAGGGTGCAAGTAGCTGGTCAGGAAGCCTTCCTGATACCACATCGACAATGGGTAACCCAGCAGCGACTCGGCCTGGGGGCCGACGTAGCTGAAACGCCAGGAGCCGGACTGCGCCTCCCACGGGATCACCTTGGTGGATTCCACCAAGCGACGGTAGCGCTCCTCGCTGATCCGCAGTTGGTTTTCCACCTGCTTGCGCACCATGATATCTGCTTCCAGTGCCTGATTTTTGCTTTCCAGCTCGGTGAATAAAGTCTGCAGCGACTGTCGGGTCGTCTCCAGGCTGCGGCCTAGCGCTCCGAATTCATCCTTCCGTTCCCACAGGAATGGCTGTTCCAGCTCGCGTTGCGCCAGTTTGCGCGAGTCGGTCATCAGGCGGCGCAATGGCTCCAGCACCCGCAATTGCATCAGGATCAAGATCAGCGCCAGGCTGACCAGCAATTGCCCCGCAACTGTCAGTAGGAATTTGTTGCGATCATCGCGCAACGCCGCTTCCAGCTGGCCGCTGTCCACCTCGATGGTCACGACACCGATCTCGCTGCCCTGGTAGACCACCGTCTTCCGAAGGGGAGGGATCAGGATCTGGCCGCGTCGGCGCTCAGGCCGCTCTGCTTGCAGAAAGGTGCCCAGTGCCGGGTCGGTCACCAATACCCGGACGACGCGCTCGTCGTCCATGATGGAATTCAGTAGCGGCATGCCCGCATCCGCACTCAGATTCCACAATGGCTCTTGCATGCCCAGCACGAGAATCTCGGTCAGTCGCGCATGATCTTTCTTCAATTGCTCGATCAACGCCGTGCGCTGGCCTTGTAAAGTAATGAAGCTGATGATTGCAGACGGAATCAGAAGCCCCACGATGACAGCCAACACAATGGCACGCCGCACCGTCATACTCATGTTTAGTCTCACTCCCCGGAAGCCCGATCAATGGGTTTTCTCAATCCGTCCTGATTGACAGGTGATCAGATGGATGCCTGATCACCGGATGGTACTTGCTGCCAGCTCTTAGCACATTATAGACAGCGAAGACGACAATTCATGGTTGAATGGGGCATGGCGGACGCGCGGGCATCCGACACCACTGGATGGCTGCACCCGGCCACCGCCTGCTCACCATACCGGATCAACCGCCCAGGCACACCCGCCAACCCATGGCACGCTTCAACCGCCTGCATTGGGATTGGCCGTATCCTGCCTATTGCACATAGTAAGCTGCTTCTAGGCCACGGCGCCAGCAATAATGTTCTGGAAGCCTTTGCTGGCGGGGCGTTGGAGCAAATCGCCCTGCTGGCTGATGCCTCGATTTGCATTGTCCATTTCTGTTGTCTACAACTAAAGTGGCACAGACTATGGTCGTTTGACACATTGTTGTCATCCGCACATGGCAACGTGCCGGGCTTGGGTGCTGCCGTAGATAGCACTTCATGGGCTGCGAATACAGACCCTATTGGCAGAGCCCGGCTCGCCAGCCAGTGTTGGTACTTAGCATTTTTCGAATGAAATCAACTTCAAATTGAGGGTTAGACCGGATAGGGTTTGACCGGATTTCAACATGATCTGGCGGGCTTGGATAATCAATCAAGGCCAGCCGGCAGTAAAAGAAGCGGTAGCCGTAGCTTTCTCAATGACACCAAACGACATTCAGGAGAGATAAAACATGGCACAGAAAATTGCACTCGTCACCGGCGGCATGGGTGGTATCGGAACGGCGATTTGCAAACGACTGGCAAAGGCAGGCTATCAAGTGGCAACCACTTATTCCACCCCGGGCAAGCACGAGGGTTGGTTGCAAAGCATGAAGGACGAAGGTTTCGATGTATTTGCTGTTCAGTGTGATGTCACCAGTTTCGAATCCTGCCAGGCTGCCGTAGCCAAGGTCCGGGAGGCGCTTGGCCCCATCAGTGCATTGGTGAACAATGCCGGCATCACCAAGGATGGCCGCTTCCAGAAAATGGACAAATCTGCATGGGATACCGTCATGGCGACCAACCTGGATAGCTTGTTCAATGTGACCCGTCAGGTGGTGGACGACATGTGCGAGCAGGGTTTTGGCCGCATCATCAACATCTCATCGATCAATGGGCAGAAAGGGCAGTTCGGGCAGTCCAATTATTCGGCAGCCAAGGCTGGCATGCATGGGTTCACCATGGCCTTGGCGCAGGAAGTGGCAAAGAAAGGGGTGACCGTCAATACCATCTCCCCAGGTTACATCGCCACTGAAATGGTCATGGCGGTGAAAGAAGAAATCCGCAACCAGATCATCTCAGGCATCCCGGTCGGGCGCCTGGGCAAGCCGGAAGAGGTTGCAGCTGTCGTGAGCTTCTTGGCTTCCGACGATGCGGCATTCATCACGGGTGCCAATATCGCGATGAATGGTGGGCAGCATATGTGCTGACAGCCCGCACAGCATGAAGCGACAGAGCCCGCCGATTGGCGGGCTCTGTCATTTGGGCTGGCGTATCTCTCCAGGCCGGGTTCCGCCAGCGCGAGCCGCGTAACCAGGCCAATGCGCGATCAAGCCAGACGAGTGAACAGCTGCATGAATGCCATCATTTCAGGCAGATTCGAAATCTTGATTTTCCCCATCATGAAAGCCATTTCGGGGCGCAGCTTGCCCAGCTCGATATCCAGATAGTCACTGGCTGCTGCAGATACGACACACTTGGCCTCACCCACCAGGCCGTCATCGACCTTGCATACGCCATCCGCCAATGAAACTGTATATTTGCCGCCGCCATCACCAGTCAGGTCGAAGTGGAAAACACTGGATTTTCCAGCTGCGTCGGCCACTTTCAAGCGTGCGGGCAAGCCTTGGAACAATTCCTGGATATTGGATGGCAATGACATTACGACTCTCCTTCGAAGTGCGGTGATGTGGGCAGCATGGGTGCCCAGGATAATTCAAACAAGTGTTTGATTGAATCGAATCATAGCCAACCCAATCAGTCGTCGCAAGTGGCTCAACCAATTTATTTGGCGGGTGACCGGTGGAATGGCTGACGTTCGTTGAGCTCGCTTGTGTAGGCGGCCATGCCATTACGTTCCTGAGCAAGATACTGACTCACCGCCTCGTTGAATTGTGCATGTTTCAACCAATGATAGGAGTGCGTTGCGGCGGGGGCCAGCCCACGGGCCAATTTGTGCTCGCCCTGCGCCCCGCCTTCAAATCGGGCCAGTGATCGTGCAATGCAAAAGCAGATCGGCTGGTAATAACACAGCTCGAAGTGCAGGCATGGAATGTGCTCCAACGCACCCCAATAGCGGCCATACAAGGCATCGTGCCCCTTTAGGCACCAGGACGTGGCGATGGGTTGGCCTTGTCGATACGCCACAAACATGACTGACAGATCCGGTGACTGTTCACCGAGCTGAATGAAGAAGTCCCGGCTCAGATAAGGCGTGGCATGGTGAAGCCGATAGGTGTGGGCATAGCAGCGGTGGAAAAATGTCCAATCATCCACTGTGATTTCAGGCCCGGTCAGGCATCGGATCTCGTCGATATGGACTTGCACCTTTTTGCGATCCTGATGGATCTTTTTACGCTTGTCGTGTGACATCCGGCCTAGAAAGTCTTCGAAATTGCCATAGCCCTGGTTGTGCCAATGAAACTGCACACCATCACGCCGCAAGCCACCCGCCGCAGCCAGCACGGGGTGTTCCTCTGCGACGGGAAACAGGATATGCAGTGACGACAATGTAGTGTCGTCCTTCAAGAGCGCCAACGCAGCGGCGAGGAGGTGGGAGCGATCAGCTGGTTGGCTGGCAAGCAGGCGTGGCGCACTGATGGGGGTGAACGGCAGCGCAGAGATCAGTTTGGGGTAATAGCGAAGCCCGTGTCGGTGATATGCATCCGCCCACGCCCAGTCGAATACATATTCCCCATAACTGTGCGTCTTGATATAGAGCGGCATGGCGGCAACCAGCGCCCCACCTTGCCACAGACTGGGGTAGACCGGCTGCCAGCCGGAATGGAGATTGGCTGCACCGGTTTGGTGCATCAGATTCAGAAAAGACAGGTCGAGTGCTGGGTGGCCTTGCGACAGCGCCTGCCAAGCGTCGTTGGATATCGACTCCAGCGAAGACAGGATCTCAAGCGTGGTTGGGGGGCATGTCGCGGCAGGTGGGTCAGACAACATCTACAGTATCCTGAAAAGGAGGAGTTTTCACCGGTTGGTGTACGCAAAGACGAATTGGCATGGTTCATGCTGCAAGCCATGGCTGATGGGCTGCCGGATGAGCGGGCCATACCCAAAACATCACTTGGCCAATGGTCTTCATCAGGTGATCAGGCAGCCGCCAATTTGTGGCCAGTCGCATGTAAAACCGCTCGCCTACTTGCTGTACGGCGATATAATCGCGATATATTGAGTCTTCGACAATTATATGAAACTTGCCATCGCACAATTCAATCCTACCGTTGGTGATCTTGTTGGTAATGCAGGCAAGATCATCGAGTATGTCCACCAGGCCCGCGAGCTGGGCGCTGATCTGCTATTGACCCCGGAATTTGCGCTGTGTGGGTACCCCCCGGAAGACCTGCTGCTCCGCCCCGCCTTCTATACCGACTGCGCCACGCAATTGGCGCGTGTGGCGATGGCCGTGCAAGACATTGCGCTGGTGGTGAGCTACCCGCTGCAGGAAAAAGGCAGGCGTTATAACGCTGCATCGGTGATCCGTAACGGTAAAATCATTGCCACCTACCGTAAGATCTCCCTGCCTAATGACGAAGTATTTGATGAGAAGCGATATTTTGATGCGGGCGGCGCACCCTGCGTGGTCGAAATCGCTGGTGTCAAAGTCGGCATCAATATCTGTGAAGACATCTGGCAGGCCCAGGCCGCTGCGCTGGCCAAATCCGCAGGGGCCGAGGTCATCGTGGTGCCCAATGCATCGCCATTCCATATCGATAAACAAAAAGTCCGTTTTGATGTGGTCAAGTCAAGAGTGGCACAGACCGGCCTGCCGATTGCCTATGCCAATCTCACTGGCGGGCAGGATGAGTTGGTGTTCGATGGCCAGTCATTCTTGATGAATCGTAAGGGAGAAGTCGTCGCGCAGCTCCCGATGTTCGATGACGCCATCGGCCTGTTTACCTATGAACATGGCGATTGGGTGCCGGCAGAGGTGCCGCCCGCGCCCTCCATCGAAGCACAGGTGTACAAGGCCCTGACGATCGGCGTGCGTGACTATATCGGGAAAAATGGCTTCCCCGGCGCGCTGCTGGGCCTGTCCGGCGGTATCGATTCCGCATTGACGCTGGCGGTCGCGGTCGATGCCTTGGGCCCGGAACGTGTCCATGCCGTAATGATGCCCTCACAATACACCGCAGGCATGAGCGTGGATGACTCACGCGAAATGGTAGGTCTGTTGGGAGTGAAATACAGCGAAATCCCTATCAAACCGGTGTTTGACAGCTTCTTGTCGGCATTGTCCGGCGAATTTGCAGGGCTGGCTGAAGACACCACAGAGGAAAACATCCAGGCTCGGGTCCGTGGCACATTGCTGATGGCGCTGTCCAACAAGACCGGGCGCTTGGTGTTGACGACGGGCAACAAATCCGAGATGGCTGTGGGCTATGCTACTTTGTATGGCGATATGGCTGGTGGATTCGCTGTGTTGAAAGACGTTGCCAAGACCCTGGTCTATCGGCTGTCCAACTACCGCAATACCCTGTCAACAGTGATTCCCGAGCGCATCATTACCCGACCGCCAAGTGCGGAGTTGCGTGAAAACCAGACCGACCAGGACTCGCTGCCACCCTATGATGTACTGGATGGCATCATGCAGGCTTATGTGGAGCGCAATCAGAGCCCGCAGGAGATCATTGCGGAAGGGTATACCGAGGCTGACGTCAAACGAGTGATCAGATTGATCAAAGTCAACGAATACAAACGGCGCCAAGCCCCGGTCGGCGTGCGCATCACGGCGCGCGGCTACGGCAAAGACTGGCGGTACCCGATCACCAACCGTTACTCTTCAGGAATGTAGCCATGCAGGACACCGAGCCAGACCAACCTGTGCCAGAACAGCTGCAAACAGGTGTGGAGTGCCCGGTGCCCGCCAGCCCCGACAGTTGGCGCTACTATGGCACCTGGTGTGGTTACTGTGAATTCTGCGGCGAGTACTTTACACTCACCCTGACCCCGCAACATGACCACGCCCGGTGCCCGTATTGCTTTGTAAAAAATGACCGGAACAAGTTCTGGCCGCAGTGGCTGGGTATATGAACTGTCATCACGACCTGTCCCGGCAAACATAAAAAATGGGAGAAACTGGATGAAGAAGATCGAAGCCGTCATCAAGCCATTCAAATTGGATGAAGTACGAGAGGCATTGCACGAAATAGGCATCACCGGGCTGACCGTGACGGAAGTCAAAGGTTTTGGCCGTCAGAAAGGGCATACCGAACTCTATCGTGGCGCAGAGTATGTTGTCGATTTCCTGCCCAAGGTCAAAATCGAAGTCATTTTGACCGATGCGCAGGTTGAGCCGGCAATCGATGCCATCATCAAGGCCGCGCGGACGGGTAAGATCGGTGATGGCAAAATTTTTGTCACATCGGTTGAGCAAGTGGTCAGAATCCGCACCGGCGAGACAAACGAGCAAGCGATTTGAACGGCACCAACCTGATGCCAGCCCTCGCGCAGCAAGGGCTGGCATCAGATCTTGGGTGCCGTGCGCCGTTCAATGGCGGGGGTGGAAATGCCAATTCTGTTGCGTCGTGATCAATATCTCTTTATAATGAAAAAGTTACTTAGTTGTTTCAAGTGACAAAAGCGCTATGCCATGGTGGCATGGTGGGCCGGAACGGGCTTGCGTACAGACTGTTGTCGCTCGTGGCCGGTGGTTGACCAATGAAATATGGCAAGGGTTGCAACCGCCCGCGTACAGCTAAACACCGAAAGGTGTGACGCCGAAATTGAAAGGAGCGAATCATGGGCTGGATCCTGTATTTGTTCAGACGCTGAACGAATCGGCTGAGAGCCGTGTCGCGAGCCGCGAGGTTTTCCCCGCGGCTTTTTTGTTTTCTGCATTCTGTATTCCAAGGCGCTCGGCCAAGTCTTGCTGGTGATGAGTTCCCGCATCATCGCTGCGGTGCTTGTTGATTGCATACCCACACTTGTGGCCCAGCAAATTGAGCGGGGCTACAACCAGCCAGCCTTCTTGAAGCGCCGCCATAAAATGATATCCAGAATGGCCATCAGCCCGAGCGACATCGGGTAACCCAGCGCCCATTTCAGCTCTGGCATCCCTTCGAAATTCATACCGTAGACACCGGCGATCATAGTCGGCACTGCAAACAATGCACCCCAGGCGGCCAGCTTTTTGGTGATGGCGGAGTCATCCAGCGAGATCATCGATAAATTGACCTGAATGGCGGTATTCAACATGTCACGAATGCTCTCGATGCTTTTGACGATGCGATCGAGATGGTCATAGATATCCCGATAGTATTCACCCATGCCGACACAGATGCTGGGCACGCGACCGCCATAGAGTTTGCTGACGGCCTCCAGGAGGGGGAGTGTTGCATGCTGAACAACCATCAGGTTGCGTTTGAGATCATAGAGTTCTTCGATGTTGGTCCTGGCAGAGGATGATCGCTCGAAAATGCGGTTTTCAATCGATTCAAGCTGCCGGTTCAGCCAGTCAATGATCGGGAAGTAGCGATCGACCACTGCGTCCATCAAGGCATACAGGACAAAGCCAGCACCGTGTTTCAGTAAATGTGGCTCGCTTTCACAGCGTTGACGTACATTCAGAAACCCAGCGGTACTACGGCTACGCATCGAGAGGATGAAGTTTTTGCCGACGAAAATGCTGATTTCACCGACACGAAGTAGGTCATCTTCGTCAACCTCCAGCATGTGCATGCAACAGAACAGCGTGTCCCGATATTCTTCTATCTTTGGGCGTTGATGGCCGTGCTTGGCGTCTTCGATGGCGAGTTCGTGCAAGCCGAACTCCTCCCCCATGGTGTCGATCTCTTGGTCGGTCGGGTTTTTCAGGGCAACCCAGACAAAACGGTCAGGTTCCTTGATGTGTTCGCTGATGTCTTCGATGGATAATTCAGTCAACTTGCTGCCATTTTGATAGGCGGCGCAATTAATCAGCATGGTGTCGTCCGGATGGATGCTTTGGAAAGTACAGCTATGCTTTGCATGTCAGCACTGGGGTGGGTCGAATTGTAGCTGCAAGGCGGCTTGGCGGAAATGGTGCCGCTGGAATCCACCTTGGTTTGGCTGTGGATTCGGTAATATGGGATCAGGCGGAGCCTAGTGTTCGGCCAGAGCCGAGGCTTTGCTGCTGGCCATCTGGCCCGTAGGTGGGCTGGCCGGTCTCCTGGCCGCGCAGGATGTGTAGCGCCTCGCGATTGTGTTGTAGTCGCTGATTGATCAATAGGCCATTGGATTGATTCAGTGCGGCTGCTCGATTGGCTCGCTCAGATAAGGCGGCCCATGCGGTGGCGATTGTGGGCTGTTGCAGAAAAAGCGTTTGTCGTGCGGCTGCATCCACGGGGAACCACACCAAACGTGCTTGTGACTGTTTGTCGATGTCTGCGACAAGGGTGCTTTTCTGGGTGGTCAATTCCGGTAGTGTGGCAATGCTGCCTGTCATCAACATCTGTTGCTCGCGCTCAAGGATGACCAGTAGTGCCTCCACCCCGGCCAGCTCGGCCCGAAGGGCCGCCAACATTGCTTGAGCATCCATGATGACGAGATCAATCTTCCCGCTTGGCCAGTAATTCTTTCACGCTTGCGACCAATTTATCGGCAATCACATCGGCGTTGATTTTGAAACGGCCCTCCGAAATGGCCTGGCGGATTTCCGCCACGCGTGCGGAGTCGACTGTGGGCTGTTTGTTCAGGGCACCTTCCAGCGCTTGCATCCGTAATGAAGTGGATGTCAATTCGACGTTGTCTGTGCGGGGCTTGCCACTGGTCTCGGTCGCGTCGGCTTTGGCGGGCAAGCGGGTAGTGCCGGGCTTGACCCCTGAAGGTGTGATCGGCTTGCCTGAGTTATCGACTTTCAAGATCGTGCTCCACTAAATGTATCAGCCAAGCAGGCTGATACCAATATGCTGTTACTGGAAACCATATCGGCACGATATGGGAAAACTTGAGTGACAGCTGGTTGGAATCGACCCATCGGATATCTTGAGTGTTGCACAAAGCGGACGAATTTAGCAACTCGCTCAGGGTGTCACAGTCACCTGGCCGACACCTGTCACTACGCCAGTAACCACCTGGCCGTTGTTGGTGCGGATGGAGACTGACTGCCCAAGCGCAGCTTGTCCGAGTGCTTTTCCCTCGCCCGAGACCTGAAAACCGTCCCCATTGACCAAGATCCTGACGCTTTGGCCTGGTTGAATGACGGCTGGTGCCCTGAGCATATCGGCCCGGAGCGGGATGCCTTGGCCAATGCCGACGACAGGTGTTTTGCCAAGTGCCTGATCGATGCTGCCAAGGGGGGGGGAGGGCAGTTGGCCGATCTCGACCCGCTGTAGTTGGACATCGGTGGCTTGGATCACCTCGCCGGCACGGATGGCGCGGCTGGCGACAACGGCTTGGCTGAACAGCTGGATATCCAGCGTGACATTGATGCTCCAGCCATCTCTGGCGCAGCGCACGCCAACGGTGCTGCGCCCGGACAGTCGGCCATTCGGTGGTAAATAGGCCTCTAGGCTGTCACAGGCTGGTAAGGATAGATTGGGGTCTAATTTGCGTGCGGTGATCTTGGCGTCGCTGTCAGCGAGCTGGCGTCGTGCAAATTGTTCAGCTGTGCGTGTCAGCAAGCTGAGGTCTTGCTTATCGGCAGCCTGACAGGTGATTCCCAGACCCAGCAAGCTGGTTAGAATGAGCGCGAAACGGATCATTTGTTGATTGTATGTCAAATCAGGTGGTGGAAGATACCAGCGATGTGCGTTGAAATGGCCCTCAGGCCTTGTTGTGCGGTGTGTTTTATGGGGTGGCGTGGTATTCTGTACATGGCAGTCATTCGATGGTTGGCAGCGGCAGAGCTGGATGGTGAGGTTTTTTGGCGCGACCTGCTCGGCTGCTTGTCGGTACTCGATCCTGTTGTTGGTATCCATGACAATTTGCAGGCCATGTGATGGGTGCTTGCGACCCATTGCTCAGCCCTTACCCGTTACAGATGATTGCAATGTTGCAATCGATATCTGTCGGGTGATGCAGGGAGTATTGAGAATATGTATGTAATCGATCGTAATGTTGCGGTGATCAAGCCGAAACAGCTGTTTCTGGAATGGCTCAACAAGCTGCCCGAGAACGATGTGCAATTGGCTTTGGACAATCTGCGCGCTGATTGCACGGTGTTGCTGATTCCGGAGTTCGAGGAGCCGGAGGAGGCGGTCTCATATATTGATGATATGTATGAGCAGATTTTCGAGGCGGAACTCGGCTCCTGGTGCACGGATCAGGCCATGTGGCCACGGGAGCGCAATCTGAAGGTGTTCTGGGAATGGTTTGATGTCGAGATCCATACCATGGTTGTCGATACGTTGGATGAAGATGTTCCCCCGACACCACACGATGTGCATTGATTGGCTCGTGCGCTGCTGACAGCTGTTCAGCTGCCGTGCAGCCAGGCCACCTACAATGAGCACGCTGGGAGGGATACTCGGTGGAAGTTGCCTGTAGCGGGTGATATTCACGGCTTCCGCCGCGTGCTTGCATGGACAATGCGGAGCCCCATCTGACGCCGAGCCTGGCCCGTACCGCACGGTTTATGCGGGATGAACATCTTGGGAGTTTCAATGCGCCATTTGACGATTGCAGCTTTGTGTGGCTTGGTGTTGGCGGGCCTGGCTCAGGCCGAGCCACTCAATTACAACGTGGTCAATCTACAGGCCGAGGCTCGACGAGAGGTGCCAAACGACCTCATGGCGGTGACCATGTTCACCGAGCAGAACGACGGCGATGCCAGTCGGTTGTCCGCCAATTTGAACAAAGCCTTGACCGCCGCGAAGGTAATGGCGGACGCCTATCCCAAGATCAAGTTCTACTCAGGCGAGAACCAGACCTACCCAGTGTACGACAACAAGAACCGTGCAACCGGTTGGCGTGGCCGTGCCGAGGCCAGGCTGGAGTGCCGTGATTTCAAACAGTGCGCGGAATTGATCGGCAAGATGCAATCGGTGTTGCAGATCGGGCAGTGGACGTTCTCGATTTCGCCTGAACGTCGGCGTGATGTCGAGAACGAGTTGATCGGTGATGCGCTACAGGCATTCAATCAACGGGCCGAGATCGTGCGAGCAAGCCTGAAGGCCAAGAGCGTCAAGGTGGTGAACCTGAACGTGAATGGCGGCGGGGGTGAGCCGCCGCCACCGGTCTATGCAAAGCGTGCCATGGCGATGGCCATGGAAGCAGCCCCCGCGCCAGTCGCGGAGGGGGGCACAGGCGCCATCACCGTCACGGTGTCTGGCTCGGTACAGTTGGTGGAATAGCAGTTCGTTACACCGCCCGCAGCCTGCCCCGGAAACGGCCAGGAGCAGGGGTGTGCAGGTCTGGCAGATAAGCGCCGTGCCGGAGGGTGGTTAACCCCTCAGGCTGATTGCAGCCTGCCGGTTCGGCGGGGACGGATCAGGGCGAGCGAGAGAAGATATTGAGCGGATTCTCGCGCAAGGCCGGTTATACTTCATCATTATCTGCCTACCTCAATGCCATGCTGGCGCTGTCTGGCGTGGCTTATTTTTATGTCGCAACACGTATTTTCCCCAGACACCGACGGGCAATTGTCGCCCGCACAATGGTATGCCGCTGCAGCCACCCGTGAAGGGTTCATTGCGGACGCCGCCCAAGCCAGCGCGATTCAACACTTGCAGACGTTGTATGAGGCGTTGCTTGAATTCAAGCGCAAGCGCCACCGACCATTCGGCAAATGGTTGCCCACGCCGGATCTGCCGCAAGGGCTGTATTTCTGGGGGGGCGTGGGGCGGGGTAAAAGTTTTCTGATGGATTCGTTTTTCAGCTGCGTACCATATAAACGGAAGGGCCGGTTGCATTTCCACCACTTCATGCACGATGTGCATGCCGAGATGCGCACGCTGAAGAATGAGCCAGATCCGCTGCAGACGGTCGCTGAACGGATTGCCAAAAAATATCGCCTGCTGTGTTTTGATGAATTCCATGTATCGGATATTGCCGATGCCATGATTCTGGGGCGGTTGCTGACGGCCTTATTCGAGCTGGGGGTGGTGCTGGTCATGACGTCCAATTACGAGCCGGATGGCCTTTACCCGAATGGCTTGCAGCGTATCAATTTCCTGCCGACCATCGATCTGCTGAAAGCACACTTGAAGGTGGTGAATGTTGATGGGGGCAATGATTACCGCCTGCGCAGTCTGCAACGGATCGAAACCTATCTGAGCCCTGTTGGGCCAAGCACCCATGGCCAACTCGACCATGCCTTCAATGAGGTGGCAACCGCTGCGGATCTGAAGCCGGAAATCGTGTTGGAAGGACGTAAGATCAAATGTGTGCGTCACGCGCCAGGGGTGATCTGGTTCGATTTCATGGAAATATGTGGCGGGCCGCGCTCCCAGACCGATTACCTGGAAATCGCACGTGAATACTCGACCGTCATCGTGTCGGATGTGCCGCGCCTGTGCGAGAAGGATGCGTCTGCTGCCCGCAGGTTCACCTGGCTGGTGGACGTGTTTTACGACAGCCGCGTCAAGTTGATCCTGTCCGCTGAGGTGGCGCCTGACGACCTGTATACACAAGGGGTGCAGGCCAGTGAGTTCTTCCGCACAGCCAGCCGTCTGCAGGAGATGCAGACAGCGGAGTATCTGGGCTTGGCGCATCGCTGAGCGGGTGCGGCCAAGATCGTGCCCGGTCACTCTCCATCCGCCCTTGGGCTGACATGTCTTGATCGGTGCATTGGGGTGTGGCCCTGATCCACAGGGCATCAATATTTGAATGTGTGGATGTTTGAAGGGGTGGCCTGTATGGTATGCCACGATGGTTTGCATTTTTAGGAAGCCAGCGCTGGCGCGCTTTACAGCCAAAAATTTCACCAACGACAGGCCCAGCAGCTATAGTGTTTGCAAGGGGGATGCATGCACTCAATCCGGTTTCGTTTAAGCGTCCTGTACATCGTCGTGGTGACGCTCATCTTGGCCATTTCCGGCGCTTACTCGCAATACCAGCTCTCCAAAGAGCTGGAGCAGCGGTTTGATCAGCTGCGCCACGGGGTGGTGACCCGGCTGCAGATCAGTTTGCCTTCGGCGTTGTGGGACTTGGATGAGGCGAAGGTCAACAGCATCATCGAAGCGGAGATGTTGCCCGTCGAGGTACGGGGCATCCGGGTTTTCGACAGTGCGGTCAGCCTGTTTGCCGGCAAGATGCGTGATGAGCAAGGCAAGATTGTCACGGTCAAGCCGCAGCTGAAGATCGACGGTTTGCCTTACGAAAGCAATCTCTACTTCCGCAGCAATGTCGAGCGGGGTAATGATGATGCAACGCAGCGTGCCTTGGTGGGCAAGGCTGTGGTGTATTTCTCGCGTGAAAAGATCGATGCCACCTTGACCGCCGAGCTGATCCGCAAGCTGATCGAAGTGGTGGTGGTGGACTGCGTGCTGCTGTTTGCCCTGATCCTCAGCCTGCGCCTGGTGTTCGATCCTTTGGCCCGCTTGCGGGATGCGCTTTTCGATCTGGCGCGGCATGATAGTGATGAGGTGGAGGAGTTGCAGGAGGAACGCCGTGACGAGTTCGGTGATGTCATCCGTGGCTTCAACAGCATTCAGCGCAAGGTGAAAAGCGTCATCGAGCGGCGGCGGCAGGCCGAGGAAGAGGCTCGTTCTGCAGAGGAGGAGGCCCGTCAGGCCACCCGCAAGGCAGAATCGGCGCTGGAGGAGCTGAAAGAGGCGCAGGAGTCGCTGCTGCAATCCGAGAAGCTGGCATCGTTGGGTGGCTTGGTGGCTGGCGTGGCGCATGAGATCAACACGCCGGTCGGGGTGACCTTGACCAGTGCCTCTGTGTTGAAGCAGGCGTCGGAGCAGATTCGCGCGGTGATGGCTTCCGGCCAGATCAAAAAGTCGGAGATCAATGCCTACATCGATACGGCGGATGAAAGCGCCAGATTGATCATGACCAATGCGGATCGGGCGGCACATCTGATCCAGAGCTTCAAGCAGATTGCGGCAGACCAGACCAGTGAGATCCGGCGCCAGTTCGATCTGAAACAGTACATTGAAGAAGTCATCACCAGTCTTCATCCCAAGATCAAGCACACACATGTGACGGTGCATGTCCTCTGTGAGCAACGGATCGAGATCGATGGCTATCCGGGTGCCTTTGCGCAGGTCATCACCAACCTGATCATCAATGCGTTGACCCATGCCTTTCCCGATGAGCGGGAGGGGCGCATCAATATCCATGCAGACTTGATGACAGATTGGGTGGAGGTGCGATTCGAAGATGATGGCGTGGGGATTCCACAGGAATTCCAGGCCAGGATTTTCGATCCGTTCTTCACCACCCGGCGCGGCCAGGGCGGAACGGGCCTAGGGTTGAACATCGTCTACAACATCATCACCAAACAATTTGGTGGCACGATCCATGCCCGGAGCGAGGTGGGTAAAGGTACCGCATTCATTTTGCGCTTTCCGCTCACAGCACCAGAGGGCAACAGCAACAGTATTGGCCTGCCCAGAGTGTGACGGGGCTGGACGCCTTGGCCTGCCTACATGTCAACCTAAGTTGATGGGCAGCTGGTTTGTGGTAATACGCATGTCGATGACACGCTGAATCTGTCACGGGCCATGGTCCGCCGTATGGCAGGCTCATTGCAACCCTGTCGGCAGCGCCTTCTTAACCAGATGTGAGGAGCACCCGCATGAGTGGTGGGGATAATGCAGATGACAGCTGGATCATTGATGACGATGCGGGTGCTGAGCCCTCCAACCCGCTTGAAAACAAGCCGTGGCGGGTATTGATCGTTGATGATGAAGCCGATGTCCACTCGGTGACCAAACTGGCATTGCGGAATGTGACATTCAAGGGAAGGCCACTGGAGCTGTTGTCTGCCTACACCGGACGGGAAGCCGCCGCCGTTTTGCGGGCCGATCGTGAGATAGCGCTGGTGCTGTTGGATGTGGTGATGGAGTCTGATGATGCGGGCCTGAAGCTGGTCGAGCTGATCCGTGGTGACATCAACAACCAGCTGGTGCGCATTGTGTTGCGTACCGGCCAGCCAGGTCAGGCGCCTGAGCAACGGGTGATCGTTGACTACGACATCAATGATTACAAAGCCAAGACCGAGCTGACCACGCAAAAGCTGTTCACCACGGTGATCGCCTCGTTACGGGCCTATGAGGGATTGGTGACGATCGAGCGCAGTCGGGCTGGGCTGTCCAAGATCCTGGAGGGGGCCACCAACCTCTATCAAGTGCATTCCTTGCGTGAGTTGGCTTCCGGCGTGCTCAATCAGATCAGTGCCATTCTGGATGTCGGGGCAGATGGCATGCTGTGTGTGGTTCAGAACCGGCAGGGCGCGGGCATGATGCCGCAAGTCATCGCCGCGACCGGCAATTACACCGCCATGTCGGACGACCACCAGATCATGGATGAGCAGCCTGCAGCCAAAGCGGTGGCGCGGGCGCTGGCGGAAGGGCGTAGTGTATTCGACCATCCGCTGGATGTGCTGTACACCAAGACCATGCAAGGGCATGAGTTCGCCATTCTGGTCACGCCACCGTGGCCGCTGGCGGACATCCAGCGCGACTTGCTGGAGGTGTTCTGCAACCGGATCGCCGCCGCATTCGATAACCTATATCTCTACGACCAATTGCGCAAAGCGCAGGAAGCCACGGTTTCCGCATTGGCTGATCTGGCTGAATTCCGCGACAAGGACACGGGGGGGCATGTGCAGCGGGTGCGCCTATTGACCGATGCCATTACGCGGATACTGTATCAGCAAGGTAAATTCAGTAACGACCTGACGCCCGAGTTTCTGGAAATGGTCGGTATCGCCAGTATTCTCCACGACGTGGGCAAGGTTGGGACGCCAGATCGTGTTTTGCTCAAACCGGCCCGGCATACACCGGAGGAGCGGGCGATCATGGAGGAGCATGCTGAGATCGGTGAGGTGGTATTGGCTCGCGCCTCTGAAATGGTGGATGGCACCAGCTATCTGACATTCGGTGCCCAGATCGCAGGCTATCACCATGAACATGTCGATGGCAGCGGCTACCCCAGGGGGCTCAAAAGGGATGAAATTCCGCTTGCTGCGCGGATCGTGGCCGTGGTGGATGTCTTTGATGCATTGCTGCACCGGCGACCATACAAGGAGCCTTGGCCATTGGTGGAAGTCATGCAGTACATCAGTGAACGCAGCGGCAAACAGTTTGACCCTGATGTCGTGGATGCACTGGCGTTCTGCGTCAAGGATGGGCTGCCAGCCTGGCTGCAGGACGGCGAGTGATAGGGGGCGGGTCAAGCAGCCATGGCACCCCTGGGTGCCATGGCTGTTTCAGTGTGGGCAGGTATCACACGACAGTGTGGCCCACATCGCTTACTTGGCGGGAGTGGGCAGTGGTGGGATGGCTTGGGGTTGCAACGGTTTGATCGGCTCGGCTTTCACTTTGCTTTGCAGCCATTCGATTGCCTTCTCCAACTGCTTGTCCTGCCCTCGGTAGGTCGCCAGCGGCAGGTTGTCGAGCTCGATATCAGGCTGCACGCCCCGCCCCTCGATCAGCCACTCACCGCTGCTTGCCAAGAACTGGGCAGATTCCGATGCCCGCGCAATGCCCGCGTCCGACAAGACATTGCCATCAGACAGCCAGACCCCTGCGCCACTGGTCCGCCTGCCGATGAGCGGCCCCAGCTTCAGTGCTTTGACCGCAGCGGCAAAGGTTTCGCCATCGGAGTAGGTCAGCTCGTTGATCAGCACCACCAAGTGGCCACGAAAGGTCTGCTGCATATTGCTGCTCCGCAACTGGCCATGGCGGGACTGCCAGAATCCCCAGACCCGACGCAGCAGTTTTTCGATCACCCAGCTGTCGATGCTGCCGCCCTGATTGCCACGGGCATCGATGATCAACCCGTCACGGTCGATCTGGGCATAGAACTGTCGCACGAAATCAGCGATATCGTTATTGCTCATGGCCTGCAGGTGCAGATAGCCGATTTTGCCTTGGCTGCTGGCATCTACCATGGCCCGGCGGGTTTCCCGCCAATCCTCATAACGCAGCTCGGCATGCGTCGCATAGGGCACCGGTTTCACCACCACCCGGTGCTCGGTCTTGTCACGCAATAAGGTAAGCAGAACCTGTTGGTCTGTCTGGTTTCGCAGCAGCTCGTTGATGCCACCTTCAGCGGGGATCGGTTGCCCATTGACCGCCACGATCAGATCCCCTGCCTTGGCATCGACGCCGGGCTGTGCCAGTGGCGAACGCTCGCTGGGCAGCTCTGGGTCGGTCTGGTAGATATGCTGGATACGGAAGCCCTGTGCCTCTCGCGTCAGCACCGCACCCAAATAGGCGTCTTCATTGTTGGTGGCGACTTGGCGCACGTCACCGCCACCGACTTGTGAATGCAACGAACCCAACTCGGACATCATCTGCGCCAGCAGATCGTTCAATTCAACGCGATCATTGATGCGGGCTACCAGTGGCTCATATTTCCGGCGCATGGCAGGCCAATCCACACCACGGAGTTTGCCGTCATACAGAAAGTCGCGCTCCATGCGCCAGGCATCCACAAACTGCTGTTGCCATTCCTCAGTCGGTTTGACATGAATCGACCAGTCGGCAATCTTGACCTGTGATTTGTTCAGGTCGGTTGGCGCCTTCGGTCCGGCCTCGACGATGTAGAGATCGGTGATCTTTTCCTTGGGGCCACGGTGGATCAGTATTTTCTTGCCATCATCTGACAGCATGTAGTGGCGGATATCTGCCAGGAATACTTCTGGCTCGGGCTTCTGATCGTTGATGGCCAGTGATTTCAACGTAATCTTGCCGTCTTTGCCAGCCTCTGTCTCTGTGAAATACAGGCGCTTACCATCGGAACTCAGGTTGCCATAATTACCAGGCCCGATCGGTACTTCGAACAACCGATCCGCAAGCCCCGCAAGCTGGATGGCAGGCAGCGCCGGTTTGTCTTTCTTGTCCTGATCTGATGCTTTGTCCGATTTCGGTGCGTCCGGTGCGGCCTTGTCCAGCTCGGTCGGAATGGCGAATGGGAAGCGTAGCCCCGGCTGCAAGGCCAAGGCATAGATCTGGGTGCGCTGGTCGAAGAAAGGCCCTGTGTTGCGATCCCCCCAGGGAGAGAGCACGGTGGACTGGAAGTGTCGATCCGACAGGAAATAGAGCCACTTGCCATCAGGCGAGAAGACCGGGGCATGATTTTCATAGCGGTCTGAAGTCAAGATTTGCTTGTGGCGGTCAGCCAGCCGGATCAACACCAGCTGGTAGCGATTGATATCAGTTTGTGGGCGAGTCACCACCAGGTATTGGTGATCGGGCGAAAAGGCGATCTGCCCATATTCACTGCTTTCGCTCTTGTCGATCAGCGCATTTTTTCCGGTCTCGGTGTTCAATAGCCACAGCTGCCCGGCTTTGTCGATATGGACGAGCCATTTGCCATCAGCGGAGAGCTGCAGACGCAGGCGCATCACCTTGCTGTCATGGGTCAGGGCTGTGCCGCCGCTGCTGCCGTCGGTGGGGAAGCGCCAGATTTCGGATTCACCAGTTGCGTCGTTGACCGCATACAGCCACTTGCCATCTGGGCTGAGTACGGGGGCGCTGGTGCGGCTGCCGGGGGGCGTGGCGATATTGACCCGTCGTAGATCGCTGTTGTTGGCGACCACCACCCGCCCGCGTGCATTCAGCACGACCTTGTCGCCCTTGGGTGAGAAGTTGACGTTGGCGTTGAAAGTGAGTGGTGTTTTGATCAGGCGCTCGCGCCGCTGGTCGAAATCGGACTGCAGCGTGACCGGCACAGTGCTATCACCGCCAGTGGCAACGTTCAGGATATGCAGATCCGCCCCCAGCTGATAGGCGATCTTGCCATCGCTGAGGCTGGCATAGCGGATGTCGAAGTCCTGATGCTGGGTGTGCTGGCGCAGATCCTGGCCTGCCTGCGTCATCGACCAGATATTGTCCCGGCCACTGCGGTTGCTGATGAAATACAGGCGGCCTTGCCACAGCATCGGGCGACGATCGGAGAATGAAGACTGTGGATCGATGCGGCTTGCTTCTTGTTCGGTGCCAACCTGATATCGCCACAGCTCAGCGATATTGCCACCCTGATAGAAGCGGGCATTGTCACCCAGCGTGGCCGCCAACCCGCCCCGCACAAAGAACAGCGTCTTGCCGTCATCGGACAATGCAGCATCGTTCGCACCGCTGAGCGGGAAGATGGTCTGCTTGCCGCTCCGTGGGTCAACCATGCCCACAACGCGCTGCCCATAAAGCCCCTTGCTGTCTCGCGTGGTGAACAGCACCTGCCCTTGTGCGGTGAAACCCAGTACCAAGGTGCGTTCACCGTTGTAGGTCAAGCGCTTGGGGGTGCCGCCGGCTGCCGGCATCACATACGCCTCTTGTTTGCCCTCATAGGATGCAGTGAACGCCAACCACTGGCCATCGCGCGACAGCGTGGCATGGGTTTCCTGTGACGGATGGCTGGTCAGGCGGGTGGCCAGGCCGCCCTCGGTCGGCACCGACCACAGATCCCCCTCCGCCGTGATCACGGCGCGTTGGCCTTGCAAGGTTGGAAAGCGGATATAGGCGGGGGTGGCATAGGCCACGCTGATGCTGGCCAGGCTGATCGCCAGCGCCTTCAAAGCAAGTCTCATAGGTTGCTCAATCTCTCTTGGTGCCAGCACTACCGTGGATGAATGGTCGATTACGCAACGGGCGGCGGCCATCGGTGTCTGGCTGTTTGTTATATAGCGGGGAGAATCAACATCAATCCACTGGCCAGGGCTCTCCGCCGGGCTGGGATATGCATGTGAGCGAACATTGTAGGAGATTTACGCCTGCTGCTGTTGATATCGTGTCCGTTGGGGGCAAGACTGGATGGCGTGCGCGGCATCACAGGCCGTATCCGCGCATGGTCACGGTGGCTGGCAGCCGCCGCCGATGCAGCAAGGTACAAGGAATCACTAGCGCCACACCAAGGCCACCCGTCCTCAGGCCAATTGAGTCAGACATACCGGCCCATCTCGGTTTTTTCACCTGCAGTGGCATGGCATGACGTCATAAAATAACACTGTGTTAAATTATACCGGTGATCGGTTTTTGCTTGCGACCAGGAAATATTGGCGCGTATTATCGAATATGCATAGCTCATCAGATATTGTTCCGCAGAAAGGCCAAATCATGGATCAGGCAGCGCAGCAGGTGGGTGTCGTCATCATCGGGGCGGGCTTCGCCGGCCTGGGCATGGCGATTCGCTTAAAGCAGTCGGCGTATCAGGATTTCCTGGTGCTGGAGCAGGCCGCCGTGGTTGGCGGGTGTTGGCGTGACAACACCTACCCAGGTTGTGCGTGCGATATTCCGGGGCACCTGTACGGCTTCTCGTTTTTCTCAAAAACAGACTGGTCACGCAAATACGCAGGCCAGGACGAGATCCATCAATATCTGCAAAGCTGTGTTGAGCATTTCCAGCTGACCCCCCATGTGCGCCTGTCCCACCAGGTCGCCCGCCTGCAGTTCGATGACGCACAACAACAGTGGCTGGTCCACTTGACCGATGGCCGCACTATCCAGGCACGGGTCGTGGTGCTGGGGCGCGGGCCGCTGAGCATTCCAAAATGGCCCGCGATCACCGGGCTGGATCGATTCCCTGGGCCGGTGTTCCACTCCAGCCGCTGGCAGCATCAACATGATCTGCAAGGCAAGCGAATTGCCGTGATCGGCACCGGTGCCAGCGCGATCCAATTCATCCCACACCTGGCGGGGCTGGCCAGCCAGCTGACAGTCTTCCAACGCACGCCTGCCTGGGTGGTGCCCCGCCCAGACCGAGTGATCGGTCGCAGAGAGCAAGCCCTTTACCGGCGCTGGCCCGGTCTGCAGCGCGCCTATCGGCAATGGCTGTTCTGGGTGCATGAGTTGCGCTACCTGGGCATGGCCGATGCAAAAGGCTGGCCACACCGCTTGGTCGAATACCTGGCGGGGAAGCACCTGCGCAGCCAGGTGCCCGATCCGGAAAAGCGCCGCCTGTTGACCCCGAACTATGCACTGGGCTGTAAACGCGTGCTGCTATCGAATGACTATTACCCAGCGATGAACCAAGCCCATGTCAAGATCGTCCCCGCCGGGCTGAATGCAGTCGAGGGGCGCACGCTGCTGGCTGGTGATGGCAGCCGTCACGAGGTGGATGTCGTGGTGTTCGGCACAGGCTTTGAGGTGGCGGAAAGCCTGCCGCCTGGGTGGATCGTCGGGCCTGGCGGTGTGGACTTGGGCGCACAGTGGCTGCAACAAGGCATGCAAGCCTATCGAGGCGTGGCCACGACCGGCATGCCCAATCTGTTCTTCCTGGTCGGGCCGAACTCCGGCTTGGGCCATAACTCCTTGGTGCTCATGATCGAAGCCCAGATCGAACATATCCTGCAATGCATCCAGCACATGCAGACCCAGCACGCGGCGCTGTGCGAAGTGCAGCCGACTGCCCAGCAGGCATTCAACGAACAGGTTCAGCAACAGCTTGCGGGCACGGTGTGGGCCAGCGGCTGCCAGAGCTGGTATCTGGATCAGCACGGACGCAACACCACACTCTGGCCCGGCTCGGTGGTGGCCTACCAGAAGCTGATGCGAACCTGGTCCGTGTCCGATTACCACTGGACAAACCCTGGCTTGCAGGAAGACCGCGTCGCTGCATCGGTAGCCGATCAACCCGCTGACGTGGCTGCGGTATAGCAACAGGGGCTTGGTGTTGCAGGGGCGAACGGCCAGCGGGGCGCCCTGGCTTGCCTCATTTGAACCATTCAGTGCTCAGGTTCACCAGCGGTTGCGTTGGTCGTGACCGAGGGTTGGGGCATGTGTTCAATGTCCAACCCTACATAAGCAAACTGACGCTTGAGCAAACGACCCAGGCCTTCGGAGGCATGGGTACGGTAGAGGTTCCGGCAGGCTGCGATCAAACGTTGTGCTACTGCTTCGATCGTGCTGTTGTCACGTTGACTCTGGTTGTATGCGTCAAGCATATATGGTAGAACGCCTTGCAGGCCCTTGATCGGCATATCTCGGATAGCTGACTCATAGTATTCAACGCCCGTATTGCATAAGTTTAGGTAGACGACAGAGTTATATCGTTGGTGGTCTGGCGCCTGGGCGAATTGAATGAGCTGCTCGGCAAACGATGCTGCGGTGTTTTCCCGCCGTTGAGCATTGAAATGCTCAATCGCTTCAATAATCGCAGGCTCCAAGCCACTGCCAGATGAGTATGGCTGGGGATTTTGCTTGTAGAGGTCAATCCATCTATCGATGAGCAGTTGTGCCATGTTTTCAATACACGGCGTATCACGTACTATTTTTACCAACCCATTGTAGATATCCGGCGGTATTGACTGATCGCTGGCAAGCACCTCATCAACCCTTGTCCGAGCCTGATTGCTATCCAGGCGATGATCCCAGTATAGCGCTTCCCTTACCTCTTCCACTCTCTCTATTGCAGAGTGGCGTGCATGCTCAGCAACATTTTTGGTGATGATTGATTCGAATAGATTTGGATCGAAATGGCCGGTTTGCAGGAATGCTATAACGTGGTGCTCGAAGTCATCGGTAATGTAAATGCCAAGTTGATTGACGAGATCTTTCCAGTGATTGGTATCAGGGAATAGTTTAAGAAAATCGCTGTGTTGTGGTTTCCAGCTCAGTGTCAGCTCTTTTGTGGGGCCATTTTCGAGCCCTCGGTGGTGGATCGCGGTTAACAAGACCACCGACGGTATCATTTTACGGGGTAGTTCATCTTCCCGATAACTCTGTCCAAAAATGCGATTTGTGGTCTTGATCACTTTTTTGATGATACGAATATTGGTCAGCTTGCAGATGACACACGCACGCTTAAGCGAGCTTGCATAAGCGGATGGCAGTGACTGTATGGCGATGGAGAAGGCTTCTGCTGGCGTGGTCACCAACTGCAGCTCAAGATCGATGACCTTTTCGTGCAAGGTGCTCCATTGGTCACGCTTGGTCAGCTTATTGCTATTGAGTATCAGGACAAATCGGACTTCACGATTTTTTGAGTAATCATCGATGAAGCCCAATATTTCATCGATACTTAGCTTCTCATGCATACGTTCAATGTCGTCAATGACGACGATTTTTTTGCGAAGCAGCATTGATACTGCCAGTAACTGGCACAGTTCATTGATCGTAGCGAAACCTTTATGGAAGCTCTCCAGTCCCTTGAAGGTCGATTTCGCCGTTTTCGAAACGAGGGAATCTATTTTTCCGTCACGTGCGGCAGATTGGATCAGTTTGTTCAGCACCTGATCCATGCTGGATACGCCGAACAACGATACATAGAGCGCATTGCTTACGCTGGCGTTGGCTGATTGCTGTTTGATCTCTTCCCACAGATGGGTTTTGCCAGTGCCCCATAGGCCGGACAGGGCAATCACCTTGTAATCTGGATCGTCCAGCAACTGGATCAACTGCGCCTTTGTTTTTTGTAATGACATGATAGTTTCCACCTTAGATGGGTTCGGGGGTACCTTGCCTTTTTCATATTCTAGCACTAGAATATAAAATCAATGAACCTCACAGACTCCGAACTTTTGCTATTGGGCCTCGTCGCGGAGATGCCGCGACACGGCTACGAAATTGAACACGTACTGGAAACGCGGGGTATGCGTGAATGGACGCAAATCGGCTTTTCGTCCATTTACTTCGTGCTAGGTAAATTGGAAAAAGCGGGATTGGTTTTAGCGGAGGTTCCTGCGGGCACCAAGGCGCGCAAGACATTTTCCATTACTTCCGAAGGAAATCGGGTTCTGCTTGAGCAAACAATCTCTTCCCTTCAAACCTATCGCCCCACGTACTCGTCTCTTTTGTTAGGAATGATCCATTGGCCCGCGCTATCACGTGACTCAGCGCTGGCTGCGCTAGATGGTCGCTTATCTTCGATCACAGCGGAAATAGAAAGACTCGAAACGCTACGCCGGCAGCGGCAGCCGATGCCTGATCACGTTGAGGTCCTTTTTGACTTTTCAGCTAGCCAACTAGCTGCAGAGCGTACTTGGATAACCGCCACCCTGGATTACATGAGGAGCAAGCCATGGCCGACGAAGGAATGATTGATTTGATACGTGACAGAGCTATGCTCCATACGCTCTATGCCCCGCCAGCCGGGGCTTTTAGCATAGTTGATGTGCCTCGGCTCCCATTTGCAGTTTGGGATGGCGAAGGCCCCCCGGAGCAGTCGTCTATCAGCACTGCGATCAGGAACCTTTATACAGCCATCTACCCGATACGGCGTGAAGCCCGCGAGCGTATGGGTAAGTCTTTTGTCGAGCCCCCGGTGGAATTGCTCTACTGGGCAGACGACATGCGCGAATTTTCAACCGGTCATCGTGAAAATTGGCGTTGGCGTGCACAGATAACTTTGCCAGTTTGGGTTAATGCAAAGCGCCTTGAGGAATCTGCTGCTGAGATGCGGCAGGAGCTAAGACTTGCTCCAACACTGCGCTGGGAAGCGTTGGCAGAAGGAAAGTGCGTCCAGAGTCTTCATGTTGGTCAAACAGATGACTTGCCCGTCATTCTTGAGAGGCTCTACAGCGAATATCTGCCACAAGAAGGCCTGGAGCCTTCAGGCCCATATCACGAGATCTATCTTGATGATTGGAGTCGCGTCTCACCTATAAAACGAAAGATTATTCTGCGGCAACCCGTGCGAACGCGGCCTACGTGAGCCAACATGCGTTACGGGTCTCCATTGCTTATGCGGCAGTGTCATGACCCAGCCCTTTGTGCGCAGGCCAGGCTGCTAATTGGTACCGCCTCATCGGCGTCTGCGTCCCCAAGACCTGATGAGGCCGCTGATGGTTGTAATACCCGATCCTGTCCGCAATCACCCGGCTGATGTGTTTGCCAGTGCCCCAGAGGCCGGGCAAGGCCACCTGTCCGGGTGCATTGAGTCGTGAGGTACGGGCAAATCTTCTGTTTGTTATGTATGAGCCAGAAACAGATAGGAGATGATGGTCATATTTCAGTAGGCTGGCGGTTTTGTGATGGGTTTTGATTAGGTAATTGAATTTAAATATATTTTTCTGTGTGCTGGCGCCTGGCTACGCGGCCCTTGGCATGGGCTGTCAGACCCCGCCAGGGTAGCCGGTGATACGCCCGATCTCCTCGTATAAGGGCTTGAGTCGTTTATACATTTTTCGGTAGACCTTTTCGTACAGCTCCCCATAGATGGCGGCATGAGGTGGGTTGGGCTGGAATGTGGTGCCCAGGCGGGTCATCTGCTGGATGGCGCTGTGGAAGTCGCGGTGCAGGCCCAGCCCCACGCTGGCGTTGATGGCTGCGCCCAGGCCGGATGTCTCATACAGGTGCGGGCGGGCGACGGGCAGGTTGAAGATGTCTGCGGTCAGCTGCAGCGCGGCGTCGGATTGCGAGCCGCCGCCAGACACGCGCAGCTGGGTGATCGGCACCCGCGAGGCTTTTTCGATGCGCTGCTTGCCTTCCTTCAGCGCATAGGCCAGGCCTTCCAGGATGGCGCGATAGACATGGGCGCGAGTGTGGACATCGCCAAAGCCGATGATGGCGCCTTTGGCCTCGGGGCCGGGCACTTTGATGCCGGGGCTCCAGTAGGGTTGCAGCATCAGCCCCATCGAGCCGGGCGGCACGGTGGCTACCAGCTCGTCGAACAGTTGCTCGGGGGCGATGCCTTGTTCCGCAGCGGCCATTTTTTCCAGGTGGCCGAATTGTTCCTTGAACCAGTTGACCATCCAGAAACCCCGGAAGATCTGTACCTCGCTGCTGTAGTGGTGTGGCACGGCAGCAGGGTAGGGGGGGATGAACGGTGTGGCTTCGAAATAGCGGTGGCTGGTGATATTGATGGTGGCGGTGGTGCCATATGACAGGCAGCCGACATCGGGTGTCAGGCAGCCTGCGCCGATCACTTCGCAAGCCTTGTCCGCAGCGGCGGCGAGCAGTGGCAGGCCGGCAGGGATGCCGGTCGCGTCGGCAGCCTGTTGGGTGATGTGGCCGATGCGGGTGCCAGGCGGCACCAGCGCGGGCAGCTGCGCTGGGCGGATCGGCAGAGCTTGCCATTTCCAGTCCCATTTGCCAGCCCAGCCATGTGTTTTGTAATCGAATGGCAGGTAGCCGACCTGTGAGCCGATCGAATCGACCATTTCGCCGCTCAGCCGGTAATTCAAATAGCCCGACAGCAGCAGATATTTGTCGGTGTTCGCCCAGATATCAGGCTGGTGCTCGACCATCCAGTTCGGGTAGGCCTGGTGCTGGAAGAAGCGGATGGTGTGCGACACGCCAGCCAGCCTGAAGGCTTGTCGCCAGTACCAGGGCAGCGGGGGTACGTGTGTGGCTTTGCGTTGATCGAGCCAGACGATGGCTGGCCGCAAGGGCTGGCCGTGTTTGTCGAGGTTGATCATGGTGCCACGCTGAGTGGTGACCGCTACGCCTTTGATGGCGGACTTGGGCGCATGGGTCATTGTCCACAGCCGCTGGCAGGCCAGACAGAGTGCTTGCCAGTAGTCCTCGGCGTGGTGCTCGGCCCAGCCGGGTTGGGTGGAGAAATAGGCTTGCAGGGGTACTTGTGATTTGGCGACCAGATGGCCGTGCAGGTCAAACAGCAAGGCCCGCACGCTTTGCGTGCCGTTGTCGATGGCGAGCAGGTAATCGTTGGACATGAGGGGTGTTCCTGCTTAATCCGATGGGGTGGGCCACGGCGGGATCGGCTCGTGCGGCAGGCTGTAATGCGTGGCGATCAAGGCTAGGTAGCGCTCGCATTCCGCTTGCCAGTGGTCGTCATCCCACCCTAGCGTGGCCTGGACGATGGCTTGCACGCGCGGCAGGATCGACTGCCCGCCATGGCGCAATAACAGCCCAAGCCGAGTGCGACGTAGCAGCAGGTCTTCCAGATGCGCTACCGACTCGTGTTGTGCCGCCCAGCGCAATTCGAGCCAATAGGTATCGGTGCCTTCGATGCGATGCCGCTCGGTGGGCAGGCTGTCTGCCCAGGCTGTGTTCGCCAGCGGGCCATATCGGGCTTGCAGCCGGTGTTTGAGATGGGCGTCGAGCCCTGCGGGCAGGGGGCTGGCTGGTGCAAAATGTGGGCCGGGGGTCAGGTCGAGCGTGCGGCCCAGCCGGGTTTGCGCCTGTTTCAAGGCATCCAGCGCGATGACCCGGAAGGTGGTCAGCTTACCGCCGGATACGGTCAGCAGCCCGTCCTCCAGCCAGCAGACATGATCCCGCCCCTCTTTGGATGGGTCGGCCTGCCCGGTCGCGACGACGGGCCGCACACCGGCGTAGGTCGATAGCACATCATCCGGCTGCAGATGCAAATGGGGGAATTGATAAGCCAGCGCACTCATCAAATAGCTGACCTCGGCTGGGGTGATGCGGGGCTCGGCGCTCAGGTCGTCATGGTCCAGGTCGGTGGTGCCGACCAGCGTGACGCCCTCCCAGGGGTAGATGAAAACCGGGCGACCATCTTGTGGGTGCATCAGGCTGACCGCTTGCGCCACAGGCAGGCGCCAATAGGGGAACAGCAGGTGTGAGCCACGCAAGGGCCGTAGCCGCTTGGGCTGCCCGAGCGATTGCCGTAGCACATCAGCCCAGGCGCCAGTGGCATTGACCATGACACGGGCGTTGACGGTGTGCGCTTGGCCTGACAACGCATCGACCAGCTGCGCCCCACACACGCCTTGCTCATCACGAAGCAGCGACTCGCAGCGCAGATAGTTGATTGCCACCCCGCCGTATTGCTTGGCTTCCTGCAGCGTGCGCAACACCAGCCGGGCATCGTCTGTCTTGGCATCCAGATAGCGCATGCCGCCTTGTAGCCGCCGCTGGCTGATATTGGGGGCCAACATCAGCAGATCGGCAGGGCGATGGTAGGCCCGGCTGCGCTCACCAGCGAATTGGTCGTAGATGGCCAGCCCCAGTGAAAACAGCCAGCGCCCTGGCTTGCGGCCTTGGTAGTCGCCAAACACAAAGCTTTGCGGCTCGACCAGCCCTGCCGTGCTTCGCAGCAGCTGTTGCCGCTCCTGCACCGATTCACGGGTCAGCCGAAGCTGCCCTTCCTTCAAATAACGCAAACCACCATGCACCAGCTTGGAGGATCGGCTGGAGGTACCCCAAGCGAAGTCCCGTTGCTCGATCAGCAGCGCCTTGATGCCCCGGCGTGTGGCTTCCAGCAGGATACCGGCACCGGTGATGCCCCCGCCGACGATGATCATGTCCCAGGGCTCGGCCAGGCGGGCCAGGTCAGCTTCTCGTGACGATGTGCCGGGTGCCATGGTCACAGGCCCAGATTGCCGGAATTCATGATGCCATCCGGGTCGAGTTGCCTGACCAGCTCGCTGAGTGTGCGCATGCCCAATGGGCCTTTCTCGGCGGACAGGTAGGGGGCGTGGTCCTTGCCCACGCCATGTTGATGGCTGATGGTGCCGCCCACGTCTATTATGGTCTGGCTGACCGCATGTTTCATGGCCTGCCAGCGGTTGAAATTCTCCTCGAAGGTGCCGGCCCGGCGGAACACAAAGGTGGTGTACACGCTGGAACCCTGTGGGTAGACGTGCGACAGATGGGTGTAGGTGTGCACCCGCTCACCGAAGCGGGCCAATGCCTCTACTGCCGCTGCCTCGACCCGGCGCATCATGGTCTCCACCTTGGGCCAGTCGCAGGCTGTTTCCACGGTATCGGCGCAGTAGCCGTGCTCCCACAAGGTATTGCGCAGGTACACCGAGCGGAATCGATTGGCTTTCCATTTTTCACCAAAGGTCTTCCCCACCGGCATGCCACCGAATTGCCTGACGATGTCGCGCGCCGAGCGCAGTGCGCTCCGGCAGGTGGCGCCATGTCCCGTCACACCAAACAGCAGCAGACATTTGCTGCCTTTGATGCCGCGCATGCCCAGGTACTTTTCCAGCATGGCGATTAGCCTGGGGTGGCCCGCCAATGTCAGCGAGGTCAATGTCTCCAGCTCGTTGGACAGCCGCAGCATCGACAATGGCAATCGCTGCTGCACCAGGCTGCGCACGGCGGTTTCTGCTTGGGCCCAGCTGGGGAAAAACACGGCATGGAATTGCTCGACTGCGGGCAGGGGGGTGACCCGCACCGTCGCCTCGGTCAACACGCCCAGGCGGCCCTCTGAGCCCAATACCAGCTCTCGTAGATCCGGCCCCGCGCTGGACGCAGGGAAGGTCGGCAGGGTCAGCGGGCCGGTCGGGGTTTCCAGCTGGCCACCGGCAAACAGCTGCTCGATGCGGCCATAGCGTAACGATTGCTGGCCAGACGAGCGGGTGACAATCCACCCGCCCAAAGTCGAGTATTCGAACGACTGCGGAAAATGCCCCAGAGTATAGCCGTGGGCCCGCAGCTGGGCCTCCAGATCCGGCCCTGCGACCCCGGCTTGGAAGGTCGCCAGCTGCGAGCTGCGATCCAGGTGCAGTAGCCGGTTCATGCGGGTCAGATTCAATGAAATGACAGGCCGATCCGTCTTGGGCGGGGTCAAATGGCCAACTACGCTGGTGCCACCGGCATAGGGGATCACAATGGCCTGCTGGGTGTGGGCAAAGGCCAGCACTTCCCGTACATCTTCGGCGGATTCAGCAAAGGCGACGGCATCCACCACCCGGTCAATGTGACCAAAACGCAGCCGTAGCCAATCCGGCAGGCTTTGGCCGAAGCTGGCGCGCACACGCGCTTCATTGTCTGTGCTCAGCTTTGGATGCGTTGGCAGCCTGCCGGGGGGCAGGCGCTGGGTGACCGCATCCAGGGCGGCATCCGACGGGGCAGTTGTGTGGCCGACCCGTTCCTGCAAAAACTGCAATGCTGCCGTATTCAATATTGAGTGAACCGAGTCGTCACCCCAGCCGTTCCAGCGTCTCACTTGATCATCCTTGTTATACTCGTCGATTCTGTGCCGCAGCACCCATGATGGCGTGGTCTTGCACAAGCCCCCATGTTAAAGCAGGGGGAGCGGCATGACTTGGCCGATCATGCCATGGCTGTTGTGCAATCATGCCAACGTATCTTGTAACAACCCGATTCGGTTGCCTATGACTCTGCTATCAGCCCCAGACGGTGCTTCCCCACTCAGCCCAATGCCGATCCCCCCGGCCAGCCAGGCGAGGGTGGTGGGCGCCTATCTGCAAGTCTCTCTGGATGTTGCCCAACGGCATGGCATCGCATTGTCGGATCTGGCTGTGGCAGCAGGCTTGCCCGCCGATGCCCTGACCCCCACGCCAGAGCAATTACCCGTGCTGGATTACCTGCGGGTGCTGAATGCAGCGGCGTCCTTGAGCCATGATGCATGGTTTGGGGTGCATGTGGGCGAGGCCATGCGGCTGGCCAACTATGCCGTCTACGGCATGATCATTCTCTCGTGTCGGACATTTGGCGAGGCCATTGCGCAGGTGATGCGCTACGAAGCGCTGGCGCATGACCTGGGCCGCACCGGTTTGCGAATCGATGGGGCGGTGGCCGAGTACATCTGGTATAGCCCATGGCTGGAGGCGCTGCCCTGTCGGCACATGCCAGAGAGCGTGATGGTCGGGATCAAGGTCTTCGTGGATTGGATGGCCGGGCGGGCCATGCCTGTGGAGTCCGTGCATTTCGCCCACGCGAAACCGGATCATGCTGATGAGCTGCAACGTATTTTCTGCTGCCCGATGGTGTTTGATGCGTCAGAGTACAAGGCACGCTTCCCTGCCGCTGTGTTGAATTGGCCCGTGCCACACGCCGAGCCGAGCCTGTTCCCGGTGCTGGTGCAACATGCCGAGCAGCTGCTGCAGGCCCGAGCCCAGGCATACCAGACCCCCGAAATCGTTTCGCGCGTGCGCGAGGCGATTGTACACAGCCTTGCACAAGACAAAGCCCGCCTCAACCTGATTGCCACCGGGCTGGGCATGACCGTCCGCACGCTGCAACGTAAGCTGAAGGATGCTGACAGCAGCTTTCAGCAAGTGCTGGACCACACGCGCTGTGATCTGGCCAAGCATTATCTGCGTGAAACAGACTTGAGCCTGACAGACATCGCCTTTCTGCTAGGGTATCAGGAGCAGAGTAGCTTCAATCATGCATTCAAAGAATGGCTGGGTGTGAACCCCGGTGCCTGGCGCGGCTCGCAGCAACCATAAGCCGTGAGGCGATGCCATCCGTGCCACCCCGGCAGATGGCCTGGCCCGTATGATGGCGCCTGCGAATCCCGCCTGCCAGCGCACTAGATTTTTGGCAAAGTGACACCCTTTTGCCCCTGATATTTGCCACTACGGTCTTTATAAGACACTTCACAGATTTCATCGGACTCGAAGAACAACACCTGGGCTACCCCTTCATTGGCATAGATGCGTGCTGGCAGAGGCGTGGTATTGGAAAATTCCAGTGTGACGTGGCCTTCCCATTCCGGCTCGAATGGCGTTACGTTGACGATGATACCGCAGCGTGCGTAGGTGGATTTACCCAGGCAAACGGTCAGCACAGAGCGGGGGATGCGAAAATATTCGACCGTCCGGGCCAGTGCGAACGAATTCGGTGGAATGATGCAGGAATTCCCTTTGAATTCGACAAATGAGTTCGGATCGAAATTTTTCGGATCAACGATGGTGCTGTTGATATTGGTGAAGACTTTGAATTCGTCGGCACAGCGGATGTCGTAGCCATAGCTGGATGTGCCATAGGAAACGATCTTCTGCCCATTCGCCTCACGGATCAGATTGGGCTCGAATGGCTCGATCATGCCATGCTGTTCAGCCATGCGGCGAATCCATTTGTCTGATTTGATGGACATTCTGTGCTCCCAATTCAAAAAAAGTGCGCTAGTCTAACCAAATGACCGCATTTTGCCTATGCGTGTCTGCAAGAGCGTTTTCTGGGTGTAAGGGCCGTGCAGGCCCTGGCGTTCAGGTGTTCTGGATGACGATTTTGGGGAATTTGGCTGAAAAGTCCTGGGACTTTTCACCGATCTTGACGGCAATGCGACGCGCGATCTGCTTGTAGATCGTCGCCACCTTCCCTTCCGGATCGGCCACCACGCTGGGTCTGCCGGCATCGGTCGCCAGGCGGATGCTGATATCCAACGGCAATTGGCCCAGTAGCTCGATATGGTAATCCGTGCTCATTCTGGCACCGCCCCCTTCACCGAAGATCGGCTCGGCATGGCCACATTGGGAGCAGATATGCATGCTCATGTTTTCGACAATCCCCAGAATGGGTACGCCCACTTTCTCGAACATCTTGAGTCCTTTGCGCGCGTCCAACAGGGCGATGTCCTGCGGGGTGGTGACGATGACCGCACCGGTGACCGGGATTTTCTGTGACAAGGTCAATTGAATGTCGCCAGTACCTGGGGGCAGATCGATGATCAGATAATCGAGATTGTCCCAGCGGGTTTCGTTCAGCAGCTGAGTCAGCGCTTGGGTCACCATGGGGCCGCGCCAGACCATGGGTTGCTCCGGGTCGATCAGGTAGCCGATCGACATGGTTTGCACGCCATGATGCTCGATCGGCGTCATGGTTTTGCCGTCGGGGGAGTCGGGCCGCTGCTGCGCGCACCCCATCATGGTGGGCTGGGAGGGGCCGTAGATGTCGGCGTCGAGCAAGCCGACCCGCGCGCCTTCTGCTGCCAGAGCCAGGGCCAGATTGACTGCAGTGGTGGATTTGCCGACACCGCCTTTGCCCGAGGCGACAGCAATGATGTTCTTGACGCCGCTCAACAGCGGAATGCCCCGCTGCACGCTGTGTGACACGATGGTGGATTGGATCTGGATGTCCAGCTGACCAATGCCCGCCAGATCATTCACGCTGTCGGCAATGAGCGCGGTCAGCGCGGCATGCTGGGAGCGGGCAGGGTAGGGCAGGTCGATGCTGATGGTGGTTCTGTCACCTTGGATCTGGATCTGCCTGAGTGATTTTTCAGTGACGAAATCCTTGCCGGTATTGGGGTCGATCAGTTTGGCAAGGCGGTCGCGGATGGCTTGTTCGAGTGTGCTCATGATGTAAAGGCTCCCCGTGCTGGCGGGGCGGGAAACGGGTGTCAGAGAAGATGGTCGAGTGTATCAAAGCCGGGGATTTGGACAAGTGATCTGGCGCAATTTTACAAATAGAATCGAATGTCGTCGTCGAGGCGGCTTCATTATGATGGTTGGGCGGCGGGCTCCGGCTGGGGGTGCGATGGCAGCGGCAGGGTGACGCAGAACCTGGCGCCACCCTGGGTTGGCTGTTCATACCAGACCTGTCCCGACATGGATGTCGTCAACCGCTTCACGATTGACAAGCCTAAACCAGTGGAGTGCTCACCGCCGGTCGGGCGGGCCGAGAGCTTGGCAAAAGAGCGGAACAACTGCGACATGTCGTCTTCCCGAATCCCTGGCCCTTGGTCTTCCACCTCCAGTTTGGCGACTTCGGCATTGCAGCTCAGCTTGATGGTGATCACACTGCCTGGTGGTGAAAATTTGATGGCGTTGGAAATCAGGTTTTCATCGATCTGGTACACCAGCTCGGCATCGGCCCAGATGTCGGCTTGGGGTGGCAGCTCGGGTTGCAGCTGGATCTGTTTGCTGGCAGCCCATTCACCGACCTCATCCAGCACGTTGCGCACACTCTCGCACCAATCCACCCGGACAGCATTCACCGAGAGCTTGCCGGACTCGATGGCGTCTAGATCCAGCAGCTTGGTGATGATGTCCGTCATCCGCACCGCTGATTGGTGCATGTTGCCAAGCATGGCCACTGACTTGTTGAGTGGCCAATAGGCGATTTTCTGTCGGAGCAGGTCCGAGGCGGCACGAAGCTGGCTGACTGGGTTCTTCAGATCGTGTGCAGCAATACGCAACAATTCGGTTTTCTCATGATTCAACCGATCCAATTCCTGATTGGCCTCCTCCAGTTTCTTGTTGGTCTGCAACAGTGCCTCGGTTCGCTCCTCGACGCGCTGCTCCAGCATGCGCTCGGTCGAACGCAAGGTGTGCAGGGCCAATTCCTTGGCGGCCTCTCTCTGGTGATGCATCTGCCGGTAGCGATCAGACAGGGCAATCGCCAGGAGCAAGGTTTCAATGGGAATGGACAGGTGGGTTGCGTAGAGGCTCAGGAATTCGACATTGACCAGACCTGCAGCACGTAATGCGGTGATCAGTAGCGCAGAAAGCCAGACGCACTGCGAGAACACCAGAAAACGCGCAATGTGTTGACCTCTCCGCCAGCAGATGATTCCGGCAGCGATGCACAGCACAGCATTGGTCAGGGCCAGTAGCGTGTTGATGCGTGACAGCAGCACCTGATCGACTACATTGCCAGCTGCTGCCAGCATCGAGAGCGTGCAGGCGATCACAATGAGCCATAAGGCAGCGTGGAGGCGATGCGCAATGACTTTGACTTTCAGGAAATACAAGGTGAACAGCCCAAGCCCTGCCATGCCACCAGCGGCAAACAGGTTGACCGCGACATGCTGCAGATAAAGCGCATCAGGCCACAGGTATCGAAAGGCCAGACCGCTGTGTGTCAACTGCCATAGGCCGATGCCCACCACCGAGACGACATAGAAAAGATAACTGATGTGAATCCGCGATAGATACAGCACCAGATTGTACGCAGCCAAGGCGAACAGAAATCCGAAGTAGAGGCCATAGAACAAATGGGCGGATTCACTGTTTCTGGCATAACTGGATGGCGCCCATAAAACAGCTGGCACGGTCATGCTGCTGGATGTGTTGACGCGCCAATACAGGGTGATGGGTTGATTGTTTGGCACGGTGATGGGAAATACATGATCACGCGTTGCCAAAGGCCGCTCGAAAAAGGGCAATCTGTCACCAGACTGTTGGTGCAGATAGGGTTGGCCTGGGTGTTGGGCGGGGGCGTAGAAGTCGATGTAGTCCAGTGCCGGTAGATCCAAGCTGATCAGCCAATCCGTGGTATCGGTGGCATTGAGTAAAGTGAGCTTGAACCAGTATGTGGCATGTGTGTAGCCAAACGCCGGACCTGTGTCCGGCATGGGCTTGAACTGTGACTGCAGGGTGGGGCTGCGGATCTGGTCGAGGGTAAGCTGCCCTTCTTGATCGATCAGATAGGTGATGTCCCGATTCAGTTCATGCATCAGTGTCTGACGGGTGATCCGTACCCCTTCAGCTTGGAGCGCAGACCCAACCAGACACAGCAAAGACACGATCAATATGTGGCAGAGTAGTTTCAACACTTGGCTTCCAGCAGGGTGGATGGATGAGCATGTCAAACATTCGTATGGTTGTATTTGCTTCTACCGGCTTACTTGGCCGCAGGTTCAACGGACAATTACGCGAATACTCAAAGGAATGCGGTGTTTTACAGCAAAAACATGCAACTGACCTGCCAAATTGGGGTAAAACCGAATATCTGATGCAGTTGGCAGCCTGATACGCAGATTTGAGGCTGATCATGCTCGAAAATCCGCATGGCGGGCGGTTCTGGCGTCACATCAACCACACCAAGCTGCTTCAATAGCGAGTTTACTTTATCTTGATGACGTATTGAATGGAAAAAGTGTATTCCGCTTTGGAATGATTATGCAATTTAATTTCAATGGATTCGGAAGGGGTAAACTGATGGGGGATAAACCCTCTCCAGCGAGGGTCTATCCCGGTGAGGATCAGGTCAGCATGCGCTCCAGGACGCCATGGTAGACCGCAGACAGCTTGGGCAGATCGTCAACGGCCACACACTCATTCAACTTGTGGATGGTCGCATTGATCGGGCCAAATTCCACGACCTGCGGACAGATCTGAGCGATGAATCGACCATCGGAGGTGCCGCCGGTGGTGGAGAGCTCAGGTTGAAAGCCACAGATGGATTCGATCGATGCCGCCAGCGCTTGTACCAACGGGCCACGTGCGGTGAGAAACGGATTGCCTGACAATGTCCACTCGATGTGGTAGTCCAGTTGATGCTGGTCCAGAATCGCGCGTACCTTTTCCTTGAGCGACTGTTCGGTGTTCTCAGTCGAAAAGCGGAAATTGAACAGCAGTTCACACTTGCCTGGAATCACATTGTTGGCGCCGGTTCCTGCGTGGATGTTGGAAACCTGCCAAGTAGTCGGTGGGAAATACTCATTGCCGTGATCCCACTCGGTCGCAGCAAGCTCGGCCAGCGCAGGGGCAAGCAGGTGGATGGGGTTCTTGGCCAAGTGAGGGTAGGCAATATGCCCTTGAATGCCTTTCACGATCAATCGACCGGATAGTGAGCCTCGGCGCCCATTCTTGATGACATCGCCAAACCGCTCGCTTGAGGTGGGCTCGCCCACCACACAGCAATCGATGGTTTCTCCACGGGCCGCCAGGGTCTCGACGACCTTGACCGTGCCGTTGATCGACGGGCCTTCCTCGTCAGAGGTGATCAATAGGGCAATGGAGCCAACTGGGCGCTTGTGCTCAGCCAGAAAAGACTCGATGGCGGTGACGAAGGCCGCCAGTGAGGCTTTCATGTCGGCGGCGCCACGCCCGAACAGCATGCCTTCTTTGATCGTGGGCATGAAGGGGTCGCTATGCCATTGATCTAGCGGGCCGGTCGGGACGACGTCCGTGTGGCCGGCAAAGCAGACGACAGGGCTTTCGGTGCCCAGACGCGCCCAGAAATTGTCAACGTCACCAAAGCGCATGCGCTCAATGGCGAAGCCCAGTCTCTCCAGGCGCTCGATCATGATGTCCTGGCATCCTGCATCATGGGGCGTATTGGAGGGTAATGAGATCAGTTGTTCAGTCAGCAGCAGGGTGGGGTCTTGATTCATTTGTTGAACACCTGCTGGTAAATTGCCTCGTCAAATCCAAGATAGACCTTGCCATCGACCTCCAGTACGGGGCGCTTGATCACGGAGGACTTGGCAAGCATCAATTGAATCGCGCTGGCATTGTCCACGATGGCGGCTTTGTCTTCGTCCGACAGTTGCCGCCAGGTGGTACCCTGGCGATTCACCAGCTTTTCCCAGCTGACCTGCTTCAGCCAGTCGTTCAGCAAAGTTTCATCGACACCGGATTTCTTGAAATCATGAAATGGGATGTCAATTTGGTTGGATATGAGCCATTCGCGGGCTTTTTTGACGGTATTGCAGTTGGGAATGCCGTAGATTTTCATGCCTGTGTATCATCAATGCGGTGTGTCGATCAGATCGATATTGAAACTGACCTGTGGTTGGTCGGACCCATCCTTGTTGTCTTTTTTCGATGAATCGCCTTTTGCGCTACCTTCATCCACCACCTCGCCGTGGCTGACCAGCCAGTGCAGGTTGGTTGGTGAATCGGCATGTAGCATGGCCTCGTCGAGCGTGATCTTGCCCTCTTTGTACAAACGGTACAATGCCTGCTCAAAGGTCTGGGAGCCCTGGTGTAACGAATTTTCCATGGCCTCTTTGATCTCGTTGACCTCGCCATTGCGGATCAATTCTGCGACGCGGTTCGAATTTAACAACACCTCGACCGCTGGGAGCAACTTGCCGTCGATGCCACGGACCAGGCGTTGTGAGATTACAGCGCGCAGTGATGTCGATAAATCCAGCAACAACCCGGGCCGCGCATCTTCTGGGAAGAAGTTGATGATGCGGTTCATCGTGTGGTAGCTGTTGTTTGCATGCAGCGTCGATAGGCACAAATGGCCAGACTGCGCGTAGGTCAACGCCTGCGAGAGCGTTTCCTTGTCACGGATCTCCCCGATCATCAACACGTCCGGCGCTTCGCGCATTGCATTCTTGAGCGCATCTGCATAGGTTTTGGTGTCGATGCCGACTTCACGCTGGTTGACGATCGACTTTTTGTGCCGGTGCTGGAATTCGATAGGGTCTTCAACTGTCAGGATGTGCCCAGGCGAGGTTTCGTTCCGATAATTCAACATGGCGGCGAGCGTGGATGACTTACCGGAGCCCGTAGCCCCCACCATCAGGATCAGCCCGCGCTTGAGCATGCACAGATCACCCAACACATCCGGTACGCCCAGCTCACCCAGCTTGGGCGGGCTGGCCTTGATGTAACGGATGACGATGGCACAGGCGCCGCGTTGCCGGAAGATATTGACCCGGAAGCTGCCGACATCAGGGATGGGGATGCCAAAGTTCATCTCCCACTCTGCCTCGAAGCGAGCGATCTTCTCCGCATTCATGATGCTGTAAGCGCACTGTTTCACCTGCTCGGCGCTCAGCACCTGTTGATTCACCGGCACGATCACGCCCTGGATCTTGATCTGAATTGGCGCCCCTGCAGTAAAAAACAGATCAGATGCGTGTTTTTCGGCCATTAATTTGAATAACGGGGTGAGATCCATAAGAACATGTCCTGCTGTGTTGGTGGGTATGCTTATGGCGTATGGACTCCACAAGCGGCACATCCTGTTTGTTGGTCTTGGGCCTGCAGATACTGCCTGCCTCTCTCTGTCGCCAGCCAGCCCGGCATGGTGGCTCGACTGGGCGAAAGCGCGACTTTATAACAAAAGCATAATGTTTTCGAGTCCCGTCAATTCAGTCCATGGCATTTTTTATATGCCTTGGTCATGTTGCGCTGGGCAGTGGATTGAAGGCCTGCTTGGTGTATCCAGCCAATTCATATTGCCATATCGGCACAGGGAAATGTCTGGCACGTAAATCGAGTGTAGCACAGCAAATCTGCGCTCGCGGGGCGCAAAAAAGCCCGCTCAAGAGCGGGCTTGCCAGCATGGATGACAAGGCTGACGCAGCCTGATTCGACTCAAGCAGGCTGTTTCTTCATCTCCTCATCCCGCAATGCGCGGCGTAGAATCTTGCCTACATTGGTCTTGGGGAGTTCAGTGCGGAATTCCACATGGCGGGGCACTTTGTAACCAGTCAAGTTCTTCTTACAGTGCTCGATGATGTCTTTTTCGGTCAGAGCCTGATCTTTCTTGACCACGAATACCTTGACCGCCTCACCTGACTTCTCGTCTGGTACGCCGATGCAGGCCACCTCCATCACACCAGTCAGGGATGCGATGACCTCTTCGATTTCATTTGGGTAGACGTTGAAACCAGACACCAACACCATGTCCTTTTTGCGATCCACCAGCTTCAAGAAGCCCTGGTCGCTCATGACCGCCATGTCGCCTGTTGCAAGCCAACCATCGCCCTTCAGCACCTTGGCGGATTCCTCCGGACGGTTCCAGTAGCCTTTCATGACCTGAGGGCCGCGCACCCATAACTCACCGGATTCGCCAATGGCAACCTCTTGGCCATTCTCATCGCGGACAGAGCATTCGGTCGATGACAGCGGCAGCCCGATGCTGCCGGTGAATTCGGTGTTGCTCAATGGGTTGATGCAAGCAGCAGGCGAGGTTTCGGTCAAGCCATAGGCTTCGATCAGCGGCACCCCGGTGGTCTGCCGCCAGCGCTCCGCCACGGCCTTCTGGGTTGCCATGCCCCCGCCTAGTACCAGCTTCCAGGTCTTGAAATTGAGCTTGGCAAAGTCAGGGTTGTTGAGCAGTGCATTGAATAGCGTATTCAAGCCGGTCATCGCTGTGACCGGATACTTGGCCAGCTCTTTCACAAAGCCTGGGATATCTCGTGGATTGGTGATGAGGATGGTATGCCCGCCTACCTTGGTGAATACCATGCAATTCGCGGTCAGCGCAAAGATGTGATAGAGCGGTAATGGCGCAACCACCACCTCCGCGCCGTCCACCAGCGAGGGCTTGATCCAGGCATGGGCCTGCTGCATATTCGCGATGATATTGCGATGCGTCAGCATAGCGCCTTTGGATACCCCTGTCGTGCCGCCCGTGTATTGCAGGAATGCAAGATCATCATGGGTGACCCCTGCTGCATTCAGCGGCTGACGGGCACCCTGGGCCAGCGCAGCATTGAAGCCGATTGAGCCGGGAAGCATGAAATCCGGCACCATCTTCTTCACGTGCTTCACGACGAAATTCACGAGCAGTGACTTTGGAAAACCAAGCAGATCGCCAATGCGCGTGGTGATGACCTGCTTGATGGCAGTGCGTTTGATTACCTGCTGCAGCACATTGGCAAAATTTTCAATGATGACGATGGTTTCCGCGCCAGAGTCATTGAGCTGGTGCTCCAGCTCTCGCGGGGTATACAGCGGGTTGACATTGACAACGGTCATGCCGGCTCGTAGCGCACCGAACACAACGATCGGATATTGCAACAAATTTGGCATCATGACCGCGACGCGAGAGCCTTTCGCCAGACCCAATGTATTTTGCAGGTAGGATCCAAACTGTTGTGTGAGTTGATCAATCTCGCGGTAAGTGAGTGTCTTGCCCATGCATGAAAAAGCAGGTCGATTGGCAAACCGCTCTGCGCTCTTTTCGAACACTTCCCCGACATTCTTGAACTCGTTCAGATCGATTTCTGCCGGAACGCCGGTTTGGTAGTGTTTCAACCAGATTTTTTCCATGCCTTACTCTCCCAATTGGTGTGCTACAGATATGTATAGTTGAGCTGAAAACCGGCCAGATCTGCTGAATAGGGTGCTATCGTATAAGTATCTGATCCCGATATTGAAAAAGGGGTCGGGAAAGTACCTATATGCAAAATTCAATATTGCGGTTCGCCGTAACTGTAACGGATTTGCCGAGCCGGTGCAAAGCGGATTGCAGCCATTCACACGTCAGGTGGAAGCATGCTATAGGCTGTCGACCGGAAGGGGCGATGAATGGCGGTGGAGTGAATAATTGCGCGGATTGTGACGGAGGCTTTGTCTAGACTGTAGTTTTCTGGTAAACTCTTCATGATTTTCTAGAGATGGGCGTTACGCCCATTTTTTATTTCTCAGGACGGAATATATGGATTTGCGACACCTGCTCGATACCACGCTTGCTGGTTTGGGTTATGAGATGGTTGACCTGGAGCTGGGGCGCGGCGGCATGATTCGCGTATTCATGGACTCGCCAAACGGTATCACCGTAGACGATTGCGTCAAAGTCAGCAACCACCTGACACGGATGTTCATGGTGGAGAACATTGATTTCGAGCGGCTTGAAATCTCGTCCCCGGGTTTGGATCGGGTATTGAACAAGGAATCAGACTTCACCCGGTTTGCCGGTCAGAAAGTCAAGGTGAAAGTCAGAGTGCCGATCGATCGACGCAAGATGTTCGCCGGAACCCTATTGGGATTGGAAGCGGGCCGGATCAGGCTTGACATGGACGGCACAGCGATTGAGATCGACATGACCAATGTGGATCGCGTCCGCCTTGATCCGCAGTTCTGAAGAAATTGCACGGTTTGTAAACGAAACGCTTAAATAAGATCGGTAGGCCCAAGGCCTGCCTCAAGGTAATGAAGCCGGAGGTGTGATAAATGAGTCGCGAAATGTTGTCGCTGGTGGATGTGCTGGCGCGCGAGAAAAACGTCGACAAGGAAATTGTGTTTGGCGCATTGGAGCTTGCGCTGGCGTCTGCGACAAAAAAGCGTTTTCCTGACGAGGATGTGGATGTTCGTGTCTCGATTGATCGCAGTACCGGTGCATATGAGTCCTTCCGCCGCTGGCATATCGTTGCTGATCAGGATTGGTTGTCCGAGGGGCGTGAGATTGGTTTGACGGAAGCGCGCAAGCAGAAGAATACATTCGAAGTGGGCGACGTGATAGAGGAGCCCCTGGAAGCGATCGAATTTGGTCGTATCGGCGCGCAAACAGCAAAGCAGGTGATCCTGCAGCGCATTCGCGATGCTGAACGTGAGCAGCTGCTGAATGACTTCCTGCAGCGGCGTGAGCACCTGGTCAATGGCGTCATCAAGCGGATCGAACGCGGTAACGCCATTATCGAGTGCGGTAAATTGGAGGCACTGTTGCCGCGTGAGCACATGGTGCCGAAAGAAAACCTCCGTGTTGGTGATCGCGCACGTGCGTTCCTGCTCAGGATCGATCGAGGCGGTCGTGGCCCACAGCTGATCCTGTCTCGCACAGCAAAAGAGTTCCTGATCAAGTTGTTTGAGCTGGAAGTGCCTGAGATCGAAGAGCGTTTGATCGAGATCAAGGCTGCAGCACGCGATCCTGGTCTGCGTGCCAAAATCGCGGTGAAATCGAACGATCCGCGCATTGATCCCCAAGGCACGTGTATCGGGATGCGCGGTTCACGCGTTCAAGCCGTGACCAATGAATTGGCCGGTGAGCGCGTCGATATCGTGTTGTGGTCGAACGACCCGGCACAGTTTGTCATTAACGCACTATCCCCAGCTGAAGTCAGCAGCATCGTGATCGATGAAGACACCCATAGCATGGATGTGGTGGTGGATGAAGACCAACTGGCGCAGGCAATTGGCCGCGGTGGTCAAAACGTTCGTTTGGCCTCGGAGCTGACAGGCTGGACAATCAACATCATGACCGTGGACGAAGCGGAGAAAAAGCACGAGGCCGAATACGAGCAGATCCGCAATCTATTCATGCGGACATTGGATGTGGATGAGGAGGTCGCGACGGTGCTGGTGCAAGAGGGGTTTTCGACCCTTGAGGAAGTCGCCTATGTCCCATTGGCTGAGATGCTTGAAATCCAAGGGTTTGATGAGAATCTGGTCAATGAGCTCCGCAGCCGCGCACGTAATTCCTTGTTGACGCAGGCGATTGCCAGCGAGGAGAAGAAGGAAAACGAGGCTGGTAGCCTCATGAGCATCGAAGGTATGGACGCCGACACCTCGCATGTGCTGGTCGAAAAGGGCGTGGCGACACGTGACGATCTGGCAGATCTGGCAGTCGACGATCTGGTCGAGATGACCGGTATGACGCCGGAGCGTGCCAAGGCGCTGATTCTGTCAGCCCGCGCACACTGGTTCGCTGAGTAATCAAGCACCTGAATCACGATCAGGCATGCAATAAATTTAGGAGTCGTAATGGCGGAAACGAACGTACAACAGTTTGCCAGCGAATTGGGTCTTCAGCCGGAATTGTTGCTGGAGCAATTGAAAGCAGCGGGCGTCAGCAAGAGTAAATCGACTGATTTGCTGACAGAGCAAGATAAAACACGTCTATTGGATTATCTGCGTCGTTCACACGGCATCAAAGATGACAAGCAGAAAATCACACTGACACGCCGCGAAACCTCGGAGATCCGCAAGTCAGATGCAACCGGCAAGGCGCGCACCATTCAGGTCGAGGTTCGTAAGAAGCGTGTTTTCGTGAAGCGCGATGCTAATGATGCAACCGTGCAGGAAGAGGTCGTCTCGTTGCCAGAGCCAGAGATCGAGGTACCTGTACCACAGGTGTCGGTGATTGATGATCAGGAGCGGGCCGCGCGCGAAGCAGAGGCGCGTCGCCAGGCCGAATTGCAACAACGTCAAGCGGAAGAACTGCGGCAGAAACAAGCCAAGGAAGCCGAGCGTCGGGCCCAGGAAGTGCCGCCTGTGCAGGAAAAGGCAGTCGAACCGGCTCCAGTCAAAGAGCCTGAGGTGGTCGAAGTCGTGCAAGCCGAACCTGTACCTGCGCCGGCGCCAGCAGCACCTGCGCCAGCCAAGGCTGACACCACGTTGCATGTGACCGAGCATCGCCAGGAGGCGCCGAAGCAGCCCACACAACGGCCCGCACAGCAGCAACCTCAGCGGCCTGCAACTGACAAACCTGCGCCCCAAGCTGCCAAAACAGATAAAAAAGTTGAACGGCCAAGTGACAACAAAGGGGTTAAACCCGCTCCGCGTGAAAATACCTGGGATGATTCCAATGGTAAGAAGCGGGGCCTTAAAGTCCGTGGTGGTGACACCGCAAATGGCTGGCGTTCTGGTGGTGGTAAAGGGCGGCATCGTGGTGATGCGCAGCACGCTTTCCAGCAACCGACAGAGCCCATTTCGCGTGAGGTTGTGATTCCTGAAACGATCACGGTGGCAGAGCTGGCACATAAAATGTCGGTGAAAGCTGCAGAAGTGATCAAGAATCTGATGAAGATGGGCATGATGGTTACCATCAATCAGGTGCTTGATCAGGAAACAGCCATGATCGTTGTAGAGGACATGGGACATAAGCCTCAAGCCGCCAAAGCAGATGATCCTGAAGCATTTCTGGCCGATCATGCTGATGGTGAAATCCGTGTTGAGCCTCGCGCACCGGTGGTGACCGTAATGGGTCACGTGGATCACGGCAAGACATCATTGCTTGATCATATTCGTCGGACGCGTGTGGCCAGTGGTGAAGCAGGGGGGATTACCCAGCATATCGGTGCATATCATGTCGATACAGATCGGGGCACGATCACTTTCCTGGATACACCCGGCCACGAGGCATTTACCGCAATGCGCGCGCGCGGTGCGAAGGTGACCGACATCGTGGTGCTGGTGGTGGCAGCGGACGATGGCGTTATGCCTCAGACGATTGAGGCGATTCACCATGCCAAGGCGGCTGGTGTACCTATTGTGGTGGCTGTCAACAAGATCGATAAGCAAGACTCCAATCCTGAACGTATTCGTCAGGAATTGGTCGCGCAGGAAGTAGTGCCCGAGGACTGGGGTGGTGACGCCATGTTTGTGGATGTTTCCGCCAAGACAGGTCAGGGTATTGATGATCTGCTTGAAGGCATCCTGCTGCAAGCCGAAGTGCTGGAGTTGAAAGCAGCCAAAGAAGCGCCAGCCAAAGGCTTGGTCATCGAAGCGCGTCTGGACAAGGGTAAAGGCCCCGTGGCCACCATCCTGGTTCAGTCCGGCACGCTCAAGCGTGGTGATGTGATTCTGGCAGGTTCTGCGTTTGGTCGGGTCCGTGCGATGTTGGATGAAAATGGCAAAGCCATTCAAAGCGCAGGGCCTTCCATCCCATGCGAGATCCAAGGTTTGTCGGATGTGCCCAATGCAGGTGAGGAAGTCTTGGTATTGCAGGACGAGCGTAAAGCCCGCGAGATTGCTTTGTTCCGCCAGGGCAAGTTCCGCGATACATTGCTGGCCAAACGTCAGGCAGCCAAGTTGGAGAACATGTTCCAGCAGATGGGCGAGGGGGAAGTCAAGAACCTGCCGCTGATCATCAAGGCAGACGTTCAGGGCTCCTGCGAAGCATTGGCCGCATCATTGCAGAAGCTGTCAACAGAAGAAGTTCGCGTCAATATCGTACACGGTGCGGTGGGTGCAATTTCTGAGTCCGACATCAACCTGGCCATTGCATCACAAGCGGTCATCATCGGGTTCAACATCCGTGCTGACGCCAATGCCCGTAAGTTGGCCGAATCGGAAGGTATCGATATTCGCTACTACAATATCATTTACCAAGCGGTTGATGATGTGAAGGCTGCCATGTCTGGTATGTTGGCACCAGAGAAGCGTGAACAGGTGATTGGTAATGTTGAAGTCCGCCAGGTATTCCATGTTTCGAAGGTCGGCACCATTGCAGGATGTTTTGTTCACGATGGCTTGATCAAGCGTAATGCCAGAGTTCGTGTATTGCGCCACAACGTGGTGATCCATGATGGCGAGCTGGAATCCTTGAAGCGCTTCAAGGATGACGTCAAGGAAGTGAAACTGGGATACGAATGCGGTCTGCAGGTTCGCAATTACAATGATATCGTGGAAGGGGACTTCCTCGAAGTATATGAAATCATTGAGGTTGCTCGTACCCTTTAATTGCAGCGCGGGCACATCTGATGGATGTGCCCGGTAGATTGCATGGGTGGGGGCAGCCTCACCTATGCTGAGTAAAAAGTATGGCAAGAGATTTTTCTCGTTCGGACCGTGTTGGACAGCAAATTCAGCGTGAATTACCGAACATCATCCGTTTTGAGCTGAAGGACCCTCGCATTGGGATGTTGACCATCACCGATGTGGAGGTGACGCGTGACTATTCGCATGCAAAGGTGTTTTTCACGGTGCTGGGAGATGAAACGCAGCAAGCCCAGACGTTGGAAACATTGGAACATGCTGCGGGTTTCCTGCGCAATGAATTGGGTAAACGGATCAAGATGCGGAGCATGCCTCTATTGCATTTCAAGTATGACGTGTCTGTTGAGCGTGGCATGCAGTTGTCCAGCCTGATCGATCGCGCTGTGTCAGATACCGCGAAGGACGACGACGAAGCGTGACCCAGCAATTCAAGCGAATCAAGCGCCCCATTACAGGGGTGTTGCTGCTGGATAAGCCTCTGGGTGTTTCCAGCAATGGTGTGCTACAAAAAGTGAAATGGCTGTTTCAGGCGGAAAAAGCCGGTCATACCGGGAATCTTGACCCGCTGGCGACAGGTTTGCTTCCCATCTGCCTTGGGGAGGCAACCAAATTCTCGCAGGCTTTGCTGGACGCAGACAAGGCATATGTAGCCACGCTCAAGCTAGGTGAAGTGACGACGACCGGAGATGCAGAAGGCGAAGTCATCGAGCGACGCGAGGTGTCTTATACGCCAGCGCAGTTGCAGTTGGTTTTGGGTGGACTGGTGGGTTGCATTGAACAAGTACCACCAATGTATTCCGCCTTGAAGCATCAAGGTAAAGCACTGTATGAATATGCGCGCCAGGGCGTCGAGATTGTACGTCAGGCGCGGGCAGTCACTATCTTCGAGCTGACACTGTTGGATGCCAAGGCGGACGTGATCCAGATCGAGGTCAGTTGCAGTAAAGGTACCTATATCCGTGTACTGGCGGAGGAAATAGGGCGGCAACTTGGATGTGGCGCCCACCTGATTGGGTTACATCGGACCCGCACCGCTGGTTTTGATGTGGCAGATGCCATCACGATCGATGCGTTGGAGGCGCTGGCCCCAGCGGATCGAGATGCATTGCTCCTTGATGCAGATGTGTTGCTTGCATCGTTGCCTTCTGCCAGTCTGGCACAGGAATCAGCCTATGCCTTTACACACGGGCAGGCGGTGAAATGTGCCGTGGAGCAAGATGCCGGAGAAATCAAAGTATATGGCCCGTCGGGTGCCTTTCTTGGTTTGGGTGAAGTCACTGCAGACCAGCGAATTGCGCCGAAGCGGGTATTAAGGATTGATCGTGAGATGTGATCTCATGATACATGTTGCGCAAGCAAGTTTGTCTTCGCCATCGACAACTTGAGGATGTGCCTTGAGCAAAGGTACAATAAGCGTTTTTGAATATTTTGGAGAATACCCAACATGGCTATGAATGCAGCAAGCAAAGCCGAAGTCGTCAAGCAATTTGCCCGTAAAGAAGGTGATACAGGGTCCCCTCAGGTACAGGTCGCTCTGTTGACCGCACGTATCAATGACCTGACTGGTCACTTCAAAGCCCACCAGAAAGACCACCACGGTCGCCGTGGCCTGCTGAAGATGGTAAGCCGTCGCCGCCGCCTGCTGGACTACCTGAAAGACACTGATCTGGATGGCTATCGTGCTCTGATCGAGCAACTCGGCCTGCGCAAGTAAGCCAAATGCGGAAGTCGGGTCGGACGAATGTCTGACTGCCTTGTTGGGTAAGTGGCTGCTACACCTGTTCCAGCCACTCGCCGGCCCGTTTCCTTTCCTTGTTTTCCTCAATCTCGCAGCGTCCAGTTTCAATTCGGGCGTCTGGCAGGTTGTTGAAAGTGGCTTGCCTTACAGGTTTCAACTCAGGGCACTTTCCACAGCCTGCTCGTTCTGACCAACGCCAAACCGGACTGCACGTTGCACAACGTTCCTGAAAGGATCACCGTGAGTCTCGTCAAAAAATCATTCCAATACGGCCAGCATACCGTTACCTTCGAAACAGGTGAAATCGCCCGCCAGGCAACTGGTGCCGTCATGTGCTCCATGGGCGACACAGTTGTTCTGGTAACCGTGGTGGGGGCGACTGGTGTCAAACCAGGGCAGGATTTCTTTCCGCTGACTGTTGACTATCAAGAGCGTACCTATGCCGCTGGCAAGATCCCAGGTGGATTTTTCAAACGTGAGGGTCGTCCTTCTGAAAAAGAAATCCTGACTTCCCGTTTGATCGATCGCCCGCTACGCCCGCTCTTCCCTGAAGGTTTCTATAACGAAGTGCAGATCGTGGCGACGGTGATGTCATCCGATCCTGAGATTGATGCAGACATTCCTGCCATGCTGGGCGCCTCTGCTGCATTGGCCGTTTCCGGCATTCCATTTGATGGCCCGATTGGTGCTGCCCGCGTGGCCTATGTGGATGGTCAATATGTGTTGAATCCGACTGCTTCCCAGCTGAAGTCAACTCAGTTGGATCTGGTCGTGGCAGGCACAGCCCAGGCGGTATTGATGGTCGAATCCGAGGCGACAGAGTTGCCTGAGGATGTGATGTTGGGTGCCGTGGTATACGGCCATGACCAGATGCAGGCGGCGATCAATGCTATCAATGAGCTTGCGGATGAGGCGGGTAAAGACCTGTGGGATTGGCAGCCACCTACAAAAGATGAGGAAATGATTGCCCGTATTGCCACATTGGCAGAGGCCGATCTGAATGAAGCATTCCGCATCAAACAAAAGCAGTTGCGTTCGAACAAGATCGATGAAATCGCGGAGCGTGTGTTCGGTGAACTGATCACTGAAGAGATGGATACGCAGCGCGTCAACCAGATCAAGGGTATTTTCAAGGATCTGGAAGCCAAGATCGTCCGTGGTCAGATTCTGTCTGGCGAGCCACGTATTGATGGCCGGGATACCCGCACGGTCCGTCCGATCACCATCCGTACCGGCGTGTTGCCGCGTACACATGGATCGGTTCTGTTCACCCGCGGTGAGACACAAGCACTAGTAGTGGCGACGTTGGGCACGAAACAGGATGAGCAGATCATCGATGCGTTGACCGGTGAGTACTCCGAGCGGTTCATGCTGCACTATAACTTCCCACCGTATTCAACTGGTGAGACAGGCCGCGTGGGCTCGCCCAAGCGTCGTGAAATCGGCCATGGCCGCTTGGCTAAGCGGGCTCTGGTTGCGGTGCTGCCCGCATCGGAGGACTTTGGCTACTCCATGCGTGTCGTGTCCGAAATCACCGAATCCAACGGCTCCAGCTCGATGGCTTCTGTATGCGGTGGCAGCTTGTCCTTGATGGATGCCGGTGTGCCACTGAAGGATCACGTCGCCGGTATCGCAATGGGCCTGATCAAGGAAGGCAATCGCTTTGCGGTGCTGACGGATATCCTGGGCGATGAAGATCACTTGGGCGATATGGACTTCAAGGTGGCCGGTACCGCGAATGGTGTGACCGCGCTGCAGATGGACATCAAGATCAACGGTATCACCAAGGAAATCATGAAGGTGGCGTTGGATCAGGCCAAGGAAGGCCGCCTGCATATTCTGGGTATCATGCAGGGCACACTGCAGGGCGCGCGCGATGAGATTTCCCAGCACGCCCCACGTATGTACACCATGAAGATCAATCCAGAGAAGATCCGTGATGTGATCGGCAAGGGTGGTGCAGTAATTCGCGCGTTGACTGAGGAAACCGGCACGCAGATCGATATCGCGGAAGATGGCACCATCACCATTGCTTCGACCAGTGCTGAGGGGGCGGAAGCCGCCAAGAAGCGTATCGAGCAGATCACTGCCGAGGTTGAAATTGGCAAGGTGTACGAGGGTACAGTCATCCGCCTGCTGGAGTTTGGCGCAATCGTGAACATCCTGCCAGGTCGGGATGGATTGTTGCACATTTCCCAGATCGCCAACGAGCGCGTCAACAATGTGGCTGATTATGTCAAGGAAGGCCAACAGGTTCGCGTCAAGGTGCTGGAGCAAGATGACAAAGGCAAGATCCGTTTGTCGATGAAAGCCCTGTTGGCAGAAGTGGCACCCGCAGCGCCTGCCAGCGAGCCAGCTGCTGAGTGATATCGCTCACTGGTCGATAGATTTGCAAGACGCCCCATTCGGGGCGTTTTTGTTTTGGTGGTCAGGTGCCACGGCTGTCTGGTGGGGAGGCGCTGGCATTTGCCACATGACTTCCTGTGGCGATGAAGTGAATCTCGGTTTCAAGCTTTCACATCCATTGATGCATGATCTTGTGCTGAATGGCTATTGGGCACGAGGGAGACAGCGACATGTCGAGCCCAGGGCGTGATAGTCGTTGCTTGTCGTTACTGTCAATATTCAAATATTCGAAAGTATGTCATTTTCTTGAGTGGCGTGCCCTTGCGGTGGCATGATCCGGTCTTGGGCTGGTAAAAAACAACCTTGATTGATCGACAGAAAGTGATATGAAAATACTGAATCCTGCAGTTGAGAGCGCGTTGCAGCGTGGTGAGTCGATCAAATTGAATATTGGTGGCGGCTCGACCCGCCGGGAAGGGTATTTCAATATTGATCGGGTGGCGCTGCCAGAGGTGGATATTGTGGCGGACTTGAACGCACCCTTGAGCCTGTTGCCCGACAACAGTGTCAGCGCGATCTACACCAATCATGTACTGGAGCATATTGAGAATCTGCTCGGCCTGATGGAAGAGATCCATCGCATTTGCCAGCCAGATGCGCAAATCGAGATCATCGTTCCTCACTTTTCGAGCCCTTGGTATTACTCGGATCCGACCCATGTCCGGCCCTGGGGCATCTATACCATTGATTATTTCATGGACAAGGAAGACCAGATGGGGCGCAGGGTGCCCAGCTATTACTCCAGCGCGCGTTTTCGTTTGTTGGAGCGGAAGGTGGTGTTCACCCGCAAAAATCTATTCGATCGCATTGTGGTGCCAATCCTGCGAGTGGTGCTCAATCGTTGGTTCAAAGCGATGGAGGCCTACGAACGGCGCTGGGTGTGGATCTATCCGGTCACGGAAATCCAGATGCGGGTGGTGCCCAAGAAGTGATCGGATCTGCTTCTTGGGCAAATGTGGTCAAATGCGGTAGGGTTGATCCACCTGCGGCAGGTAATCAGCTCATGATCGGCGGGTAGCTGCCAAATTCGATTTCATACAGACTGGTCAGCTCGTCTTCGCCTGGCAGCACCAGATCCTGCTGATAACTTAGGCCGATGGCCTCCAGCAGGCGGCAAGAGGGTTGATTGTCTGGTGAGGTGATGCCCAGCAGACGCGAGAGCTTGAGCGTGTCGCGCGCGAAGCCGACCATGGCCTGGGCGGCTTCGCGGGCATAGCCATGGCCACGATGGGCGGGGAGAAAGGCATAGCCGATGTCCACCGCAGGTAGGCTGTCACGCCGGATCAGGCCACACATACCAAGTAAGGAATGCCCTTGCTGGTGTTCGACGGCAAACAGGCCAAAGCCGTGTTGGGCATAGCTGGCCATCGGGCCGCGTTGTAGAAATTGCTCGGCATCGGCTATGGAGTGTACATGGCGATCACCGATGTTGTTGAGCCAGTCTGGGTCGTTGACAAGCGTCAAGATGAACGGCGCGTCGGACAGATTGAATTCACGCAGAATCAGCCGCTCGGTGCGGGTGATGATGGTCATGATGCGGCCCCTTGTTTGGCGGGTGCAGCCTGATACACCCAGCGGTTGAAGAATTCACCCAGATCCTGCCCACTTGCCGCTTCCATGGCCCGTTTGAAGTCGCCAGTGTGGACGGCCCGACCCCAGTGGTGTTGGGTATAGTGCTTGATGCCAGCCCAGAACGCCTGTTCACCGAGTTGCCCACGCAATTGGTGAATCAGATAAGCGCCCTTGTCATAAACCAGAGCCCGGTCGTTCAAGGTGGGGGATCGCCAGTCCGGGAAGATCAGTGGTTTGTCTTGTCCTTGATCGCGGATGGTTTCATAAGACTCCTGCAAATCTTCGATATAGGCTAGATACAGATCACGCCCGAATCGATGCTCCAGATAAGCTACAGTCATGAAGCTGGCCAGCCCTTCATTCAGCCACATCTCAGTCCAGGCGTGGTTGGTCAGGCCGTTTCCCCACCATTGATGCGCCAGCTCATGTGCGCCCAGCCAGATCTTGCTGGGATCAGCCAGCACTCGTTGGCCGTATTTTTCATTCAGCATGGCAATCTGGTCGAGCTCCTGAGCAGCATTGGCATGGGTTAGCACCTGTGTGTAGTGCTGGCCAGGGTAGGGCATGCCGGCTTTGTTCTCAAAGAATGCAACCATGTCTGCTGTGTCGGCAAACACCTGTTTCAGCGCTTGCCGATCCATCGTGGGTGGCCCCAGGTAGCGCAGTGTCACTTGCTGGTAGCGATCTTGGGCCTCGCTGAAGGGGCCAGCTGCAAAGCCATACAGATAGCTTGGCTTAGGCTGGGTTTGGCGCCAGGTGGTCAGGGTGGTGCCTGGTGTGTGGGCATGCTGATCAATCAGCTCGCCGGTGGCAGTGGTGGTCAGGTCGCTGGGTGCCACCAAGTGCAGGGTAAAGCTGGCACGCTCCTGTGGGGCATCGACACAGGGCATCCAATCACTGGTGCTGTATGCGGTGTAGACCTGGCGGGCGTCGGGAAGAAAATACAAGCCGGCCTTGGGTTGCCCTCGGTAACGGATGGTCAAGACCCGCTCGGCATCAGGCTGTGCTGGCAGCGTGATCTGCAGCTGCTTGTCCATCATCTGAAAGGGGAGCGCCTGCCCAGCCGTCTCGACCGCTGTGATATCCAGGGCGCCACGATCCAGTATCAGCTGTGATGTGGCGTGGGCCAGGTGGATATCCAGCTGCCCTGATATGGCCTGTTGTTCAGGCAAAAGGGTGAGTGTCAGCTCATAATGGTGAATGTCCTGGGCTGTCGGGGTGTCTGGCAATGTGGCGCAGGCCGTGATGAGCGGCAACGCGCCTATACCAATCAGCGACATGATGCTTTGATTGAACATGAATGGCCTTTAACAAAACTTGGTGATCAGTCACACAGAAACAAGAAAAAGCACATGGCCTGGCGTGGCCGCTGTACCTGCCACAGAAGCGAGGCCCAGGCAGTATGCCAATACTGTCGCATTGATGTCAGCTCTGTGTTGGGTTGGGCATATCTTGCATGCGCTATCTGAGAAATACCTTGCCTAATTTTTGCGCTAGCGCAAGGCGGCAAAATTGCTGCAGTGCAAAAATGTCATCGAAAACTGCTATGAAGGGTTGTCGACTGAGATGGAAAACGCCATGAGCATGAGTGAGAATCACCCCCTGGAGGGCTTGCGGCCCGGTCAACGCGCAGAAACGATGCGGCGTCTGACGGCCAATGATATTGAATTGTTTGCCTTGATGGGCGGGGAGATCGAGAGCGGCCAGATGCGGCCCGCCGGTGAGGGCCATATTGCCGCCCATGCCAGCGGCTGCGTGGCCTTGGTACTGTGGTTGATCTGTAATCGCATGCCCGGTGCGGGCAGTGAAGTGGTCCGGCATGATCTGCGCTCGTCGGGCATGGTGATGGTGGGGGACGAAATCGACTGTGAAGCCGAACTGGCAGAGGTCGATGCAGAAACCGGCTTGGCATTGTTTCTGGTGAATGTCCGCAATCAACATGGCTCCACTTTGATGCACGGCCATGTGTGGGTCAGGGCGCCGCGTATACGCATCATGAGCGAACACGAGGCACTGCCGGAAATCACCTTGCGTCGCCACGATGGTTTTGCTCACCTGCTGGAAGCCTGCAAGCACCGTGAAGCTGTCAGCTGCGCGGTGGTGCATCCATGTGACCGTGACTCTTTGCTAGGCGCGCTGGAGGCCGCACGGCAAGGGCTGATCCGCCCGATTCTAGTGGGCCCGCAGGCCAAGATCCGTGCGGCAGCCATGGCGGCTGGGGTGACGTTGGATGGTGTGGAGATATTGCACACCGACCATAGTCATGCCGCTGCGCAAAAGGCGGTTGAGTTGGCACGCACTGGGCAGGTGGAATCACTGATGAAAGGCTCGCTGCATACCGATGAGCTGATGGCCGCTGTGGTGCCCAGCGCGACCGGTTTGCGGACTGGCCGACGTATCAGCCACGTTTTCGTATTGGATGTGCCGGCATACTCCCGGCCACTGCTGGTGACCGATGCGGCGATCAATATCGCGCCGAATTTCGAGGAAAAAATCGACATCGTCCAAAATGCCATCAACCTGGCCCATGTCTTGGGCATTCAACAACCCAAAGTGGCCATCTTGTCCGCCACCGAGGTCGTCAATGCCAAGATCCCTTCCACCATGGATGCCGCCTTGCTGTGCAAGATGGCCGATCGGGGGCAGATCACCGGCGGAATACTGGACGGCCCGCTGGCATTCGATAACGCCATCAGCATCGAGGCGGCGCGCACCAAACGCATCGTGTCGCCCGTTGCCGGGCAGGCCGATATCCTGGTCGCCCCCGATCTGGAGGCGGGCAACATGCTGGCGAAAAACATGGCCTATTTTGCAGGGGCGGATATCGCCGGTATCGTCGTCGGCGCACGCGTCCCGATCGTGCTGACCAGCCGGGCGGACAATGTCCGCTCGCGTCTGGCCTCTGCGGTGATCATGGCGTTGGTGGCGCATGCCAGACGCCCACAGCAGGAGGGTTGAGCATGCAGGGCCTGTTGGTGGTCAATGCCGGGTCGTCCAGCTTGAAATTCGCGGTATATACTCTCGACGCCACGTTGTCAGATCCCATCTGGCGCGGGGCGCTGGATGGGCTGCCGAAAAAGCCGCATGCCCGAATCGTGGATCAGCATGGCAACGAGCTGATCAATCAGGCTGTCAGCCTGCCCGCCGGCGAGCCCGCCCTGGCGCCGTGTCGGTGGTTGCTGGCTTGGCTCGCCAGCATCAGCGACATCACCTTGCATGCCGTGGGTCATCGCATCGTCCACGGGGGAACTGATTTTGCCACGCCGGTGTGGATCGATGCGGACGTCCTGAAGCGCCTGCATGGACTGATCCCGTTGGCACCACTACACCAACCGGGCAACCTGCTGGCGGTGGAGGCCATTGCCAATCAGTTCCCCGGCCTGCCGCAGCTGGCCTGCTTCGACACTTCCTTTCATCGTAGCCAGCCTGCTCTGGCGCAGCTGTATGCGCTGCCGCAGGCCATCACCGCGCAAGGGGTGCGTGCCTACGGCTTTCATGGCCTGTCCTACGAATACATCATCAGCCAGCTGGCCGACATCGCACCGCAACATGCGCAAGGTAAGCTGATCGTGGCCCATTTGGGGAATGGGGCCAGCATGTGCGCCATCGAAGGTGGGCGAAGCGTGGCCAGCAGCATGGGGTTTACCGCGCTGGATGGTCTGATGATGGGCACCCGTTGTGGCAATCTCGACCCTGGCGTCATGCTGTATCTGATGGCACAAGGCATGGACTACGCCGCCTTGGAGCGCCTGCTGTACCGCGAATCAGGTCTGCTGGGGGTGTCGGGGCTGTCATCGGATATGCGTGATCTGCAAGCGAGTGAGCAGGCAGCCGCCCGCCAAGCCGTCGATCTGTTCTGTTACCGCGCAGGGCGCATGATCGGCTCGCTGGCAGCCGCTTTGCAAGGGTTGGATACCTTGATCTTCACCGGGGGCATCGGTGAGCACGCTGCCCCGGTGCGAGCGAAGATCATCGCGCATGCCAACTGGCTGGGAGCCACGCTGGATGAGGGTTTGAACGACGCACATGCGCCGATTGTCTCCCCGCCCGGCAGCCGGGTGAGGGTACGGGTCATGGCGACCGATGAGGAAGCTGTGATCGCCCGCCACCTGCGACAGCGGCTTTGACATACAACGCATAGGTAAGGAAACAACACCATGGAGAATTCAGGTCTGTCGTTGGCGGGGGCCAAAGCACTGGTCGTGGGGGTTGCTAATGCACACTCCATTGCCTGGGGGTGCGCCCGGGTCTTTCACTCGCTGGGTGCCGAAGTGGCACTGACCTACCTGAATGACAAGGCTCGACCTTTCGTGCAGCCCCTGGCTGACGAGATCGCAGCGCCTTTGCTGATGCCATTGGATGTCAGCGAGCCTGGGCAATTGGAGGCGGTATTCCATGCCATCAAACAGCATTGGGGACGGATCGATATCGTCGTGCATTCCATTGCGTGGGCGCCCCTGGCCGATCTGCATGGGCGTCTCACCGACAGCTCGGCCAGCGGCTTTCTGCAGGCCATGGACGTTTCCTGCCACTCGTTCGTGCGCATGGCCAGGCTGGCAGAGCCCCTGATGCCCGAGGGTGGCACCCTGCTGGCCATGAGCTACCTGGGTGCCAACAAAGTTGTGCCAAATTATCAGCTGATGGGCCCGGTGAAAGCCGCTCTGGAAGCCTCTGTGCGCTATCTGGCTTATGAGCTGGGCCCGATGGGCATCCGCGTGCATGCCCTGTCACCTGGCCCGATCCGCACTCGGGCCGCCAGCGGTTTGCAGGACTTCGACGAGCTGCTCTACGACGCCATGCAGCGCTCACCTGAGCAAGATCTGGTCGATATCGATGACGTGGGCCACGCCGCTGCCTACTTGTGCACCCCCGCCGCCCGCTTGATCACCGGCTCAGTGCAATACATCGATGCAGGGCATCACATCATGGCCTGATCCCGCGCTGGGTCGTAGTGGATTTGTCCACAGTTCGTGTGGGCAAATCCGTGTAAACGTCAGGCAAGCCCGTATTTCAATTGAGGAAAAGCAGGTTGCGCAGAATTTGGGCGATGGGTGGTAGAGCAGGGGTATTGGCAAGTATCTTAAGGCTCAAAGAGCTATGCCAATCTATTCGTGTGGGTTGAGGCTGTCAGACCAAGTCTGCACGATATGACTATGCTGCCAAAGTGTTGAATGGTACATTAAATCAAGGGGATTAGTGTCCCCTTGATGAATTTTAAATTAGTTTAATTCACTTTGAATCATCGAACACTCTTTGACACCTGCTTGACCTGTTGCTTCGTCAACTAACTGAAGCTTAGATCCACCAGATAACACACCCATTTTGACTTCTTGCCAAATGTAGTAGTTTTTATTGTTTTTGGTATCGATTTCCAGCGTTGATTCATTGCCTTGTGACGTGAACGTGTGTTTTCCCTCAGGCAAATTGAATTTAAAGAAAGAATGTGGGCCTGTGGAGCCAGCCAGCTTGCCATTCACAGTTACCGGCATTGACAGGGCGGCACCTAGCGTTTCGTTGCGATACAGATATACCTGGGCATGGCTGGTATTGGTTGTGAAGCTCTTTGCTTCGGCGTCGAGTGATGCGGGCGCTTTATTGATGCTTGCGCAACCGGAAACCAATGCTGCGGCAATAATGGTTGTAGCTGCAATGATACCTTTGAACTGCATGTTTTCTTCCCTTGATTGAAGCTGGAAAATGAATTTGTATATAAATATAAATTCCAGTTTGGTTTCGTAAAGTTGATCGTACTGACTGGCTATCATGATATTCATATACATGTCAGCATTCGAAATGTTACATGAATTCACACATTAGGCAAATTGATGATGGGCTGAAGATAAATGGGCTCTATTCGCTTATTTGGTATAGGTTGATCCGACGTACCCTTATGCGATGCCGAGCCCTGATAACCCCCAGCACAGCACGCCATGTACTCCTTTCCCTTTACGCCAAGGCGTGTTGCACAAAACCATTCAGTCTGGGCTGTGTGGAGAGGTGAATCGTCCACATTTCATGTGGACAACTGGGTGAGCACACGAAGTAACTCATTTATCTCATTACAGAAAAATGAATTGCCTAATATTTGTGCAATGCAATGGTGGCGATGATGCAATGCGAAAGCCTCGGCTTTTCGCCTGGATATTCCTGAGTGTAATGGGCAGGTCTGTGGCCTGATCGGTCGTATTGACAGATGGATGCGGGGGTAGAATCCATTCTGATGCGCACATGGCTACACTTGGTGGAAGGGTTGCGGCAGCCTGTGCATGGCGTGGATTCATCCACAATTGCTGTGGGCAACTTGGCGGGGAGCATTTGCATCTCTTTAAAAATAAAGAGAAATATCGTTTTGATTAAAATCTGTGCAGCTGACGGATGTTGGGAAGTCAAGCCAGGCAAGGCTTTGATGGGGTATTTCTCCACAAAGGCTGTGGATGGATTCGTGAGTAGCAGGGACAAGCCACTGTCGTGGCTTGGAAAAAAGGCGTTGTCTAAAATATGGGCAGTGTTATGTTTTGCCTTCTGCGTCCAACTTGCGGCGGGCCTCAGTCAGGGCCTCATGTTCCGCTGCGGAGACGTCGGGGTATCCTAACTTCATTGATTTCAGCGCATCGATGATCGCGCCGATCACCACCAGGCGGGTGAACCATTTGTTGTCCGCCGGTACGACGAACCACGGCGCTTGTGGGGTGGCGGTGGATTGGATGGCGTACTCGTATGCTGCCATGTATTGATCCCAGTACTGGCGTTCTGCAATGTCCGCTGCTGAGAATTTCCAGTTTTTCTCTGGGTTGTTCAGGCGCTCGTAAAAACGGCGTTTTTGCTCGGCTTGGGATACGTGCAGGAAGAATTTCCGTATCACAGTGCCATTGCGACCCAGGTAGTCTTCAAAGTGTCGGATATCCTGACAGCGCTCTGCCCAGATATGCTTGGTGACCAGTTTGGCTGGGAGTTGCTGCTTGGCCAGTAGTGCGGGGTGAACCCTGACCACCAGCACCTCTTCATAGTACGAGCGGTTGAAGATGCCAATGCGGCCACGTTCTGGCAGCTTGCGCATACTCCGCCACAAGAAGTCATGATCCAGCTCTTCAGACGAGGGCGCTTTGAATGAATGCACCTCGCAGCCTTGTGGGTTGACACCTGACATCACCTGCTTGATGGTGCTGTCCTTGCCTGCGGCATCCATGGCCTGGAAGACCAGCAACAACGACCATTCGTTGTGTGCGTACAGTTTGTCCTGCAGCTCGGCCAGCTCGGCCACGCTTTGCTGCAACAGGTTCTTTGCTTCGTCGCGAAACTCCGATTCCAACCCTGCGGTGTCGTTTGGGTCGATGTGCTTCAGCTTGAATCCATCACCGGATTCGATTCGATAGGGTTTGATCAGTTTATCGAGCTTCATGGAAATCCTTTGTCATGTCATCAGCAGCGCCTAATACGCCCCCAGGAACAGATAGACTGCATTGCGGCCTGTCTCGCCACGGCCCACGCCCAGGTACAGCGGCCCCAGCAAGGTATCCAGCCCGACATGCAGGCCAAGCGAGGTTTTGGTGCCGTGGGTGCCTAGGTTGAATGCACGATCATCCATCCTGCCGGCCTCAGCAGAGGCACCGATATAGAGCGATTTGGCAAACTTGACTGGTATCCGATACAGGTAGGTCAGACGGCCATAGCTCATACGCTCACCACGGAATTCATCCGGCGCGTAGCCAGACAGGTGGCCAAAGCCACCCATGGTGAAGGCTTCGGTGCCGGGCAAGGTGCTGCCCAGGGAGGTGCCGCCTTTCACGACTGCCTGCAGAACATGTTGCTTCCAGGATGTGGCGCCTTCCCAACGGCTCTCCAGGCGCTCATAGCGCTCGTCCGCACCCATGGCGGGGACTGAGCGGCGGTACTCCCCATGCGCCTGCCAACCGTGGTTGGGGAAGCTTGGATTATCGACCTTGTCCAATGTCAGATCGACATGCACCCCGCCCAGGCGCTGGCTGAAGCTTGGCAGATCAGGAATGCCGATGGAGACGATGGCTTTGGTCCGCCCGAAATATGGGCCGATACGGATTTCGCCATAGTCATCCAGATTCATGCCCAGATCGACACGGGCAATGGTGTCCCGCTCGGAGAACTCGGCACCTGCGTCGCCATTCTGATAGACCTTGGTCAAGCGGCGTTCGGCTTTGAATTCGGGTGAAATGAACCACCGGCTGCCGACCCTGAGCGGCTGATACCACTCAGTCGAGATCCCCAGCCGTTTGCCGATCGAAGCCTCTGTCTTCCATTCCGCACCCAGGGCATTGGCCCACCGCCGCCGGTAAGCCGTGACCATGGTAAAACTCGATACATCATGCGAAGTGGCGGACAATCCAAGCCCAAACCGCAGGATATCCAACCCCTCGGCCTTTTCCACGGGTTGGATGTTAAGCACTCTGCGCGATTTTTCGCGGGTGATCTGGTAATCGACGCTGTCAAAATCGCCAGAGCCGAACAGATTCAGCAGCTCTTTGTGAAAGCGTTTCTGATCGATGGGCTCGCCCGGCATCTGGTTGACCTTGGCTGCGATCGACTCGATATTGACGCGCTCTGTCGCGGCGATCCTGATCTCATCCACGATGCCGATCGGCTCGCGATAAGCTAGGCGGGATGCGATATGTTGCGTGAATTCCTTTTCCGGCAGGCTCAAAGCCAGCAATCGATCCTTGACCAGCTCGGCGGCCTGTTCACCCTTGGGGATGATCTCGGCAACCCGAGGGAAATCGGCTGCCGTGATGTCACCCAGCAGAGGCTGGATCAGGATGTCATTGGATTTCAGTGTGGCGAGTTGTTCGCGGACGTTTTTATTGATGCCCAGATCGACCATCTGTTGCATGACGCCGATGATCGAGCTGAGATCATCACGCTTCAGTGGCGGGCTACCCACATTGACCACGATCACCGTGTCGGGCTTGCACAAGGCGCGTGCATTCTCGACAGGCAGGTTACGCGCCAGGCCGCCATCCACCAGTAGCTTGTCTCCAATCTGTACCGGCTCGAATGCGCCGGGTACAGACATGCTGGCACGCATGGCCAGGGCCAGGTCGCCCTTTGAGAACTCATAGAGATTGCCTGTCTCCAGATCGGTAGCGATGGCGCGATAGGGGACGGCGAGCTTGTCGAAGCTCTCGGGCCCGACACTCTGGGTCAGCTCACGGATGAACAACTCGATCTTTTCGGTATTGACCGCCCCCCGAGGCAGGCGGACTTCACCGTCTTTCACGCCCAGCTCGAATTTGAGCATATAGGTGCGGTCTTCACGCTTGCGGCGGAAATCTTCATCCTGTCGTTTCAAGCGGCTGTCGAACAGGTCGTCCCAATCCGCCTCTTTCATCCGTTTCTCGATTTCCTCGATCGACATCCCGGAGGCATACATGCCCCCGATCAACGCCCCGGCGCTGGTGCCGGTGATGCAGTCGATCGGGACGCGATAATGCTCCAGCATCTTGATCACGCCGACATGAGCCAATCCACGCGCACCGCCACCGCCCAATACCAATCCGACCTGCGGGCGAGCTGATGCCAGCGGGGCCAGGCAGATGGCCGCCAGCGTCAGGCAAGTCGTCGCCCAGCGAAAGCACGTATTCAATCTGGGCTTCCGGCAGAGAAATCCAATGCGATCGAGTTCACGCAATAGCGCAGGCCAGTAGGAGCCGGGCCATCTGGAAACACATGCCCCAGGTGGCCGTCGCAACGTGCACAACGGATTTCGATACGGCGCATGCCGTGGCTGTCATCAACCAGCTCACGGATGGCGGATTTGTCCAGCGCGGCAAAGAAGCTGGGCCAACCCGAGCCGGAATCGTATTTGGTGTCGGATGCGAACAAGGCAGCGCCACAACCGGCACAACGGTAGATTCCGTGCTCGTGGTGATGGTAGTACCGACCACTGAACGGGGGCTCGGTGCCGCACTCGCGCAAGATACGGTACTGCTCAGGGTTGAGTTTGGCCCGCCAATCGGGTGGAGAAGATGCGTCGCTCACGTTCGCTCCAGACAGATGACCCCATCAACCGATGACCGATTGAACGGGAAGTATGTTCAAAGAGGCTGCCGTGCCTGTGTGGGTGAGGCCTGCAGCCATGTTTGGCTCGGCTTGATTATAAACATGCCATTGCATGATCGACATCAATTCCGTACTCGTGCCCGTCAACGATATCCGATAGTGGTTGCCGAGATGGTGTGCGGCAGATCCATTTCAATACTGAGCTGGTCATCATGTCAGCGGGGCGCGATCGCAAGAGACAAGCAAACCCACCAACAGCGCCTTGTGCCTTGTATGAAAACGTTTTTTTGAAAGTCAAGTGAACGCTGATCAGTTGTCGATATGGCAGGTTATTTGGCTGAAATGGCTAATGCGAAATCGGGGAAACCCGTAATTGTTGCGGATTGCTCAGCCCGGATGATCCCTATCCTTGCGTTTTGTAAAAATCGAGATACACAGGAAAGCGCATCCAAACCATTTCAAGGATGAGAAATAGTAATGAGTGAAATTGTCAAACAGATCAACGATATAGTCTGGAGCCCCGCACTGATCTATCTGTGCCTGGCTGTCGGCCTGTATTTTTCCATCCGCACCCGTTTCATGCAGGTACGTGGTTTTACGGAGATGATCCGCCTGATGTTCCGGAACCAGAAATCCGACGCAGGTGTGTCATCGTTTCAGGCGCTGGCGATGTCGCTTTCGGGGCGGGTCGGCACCGGTAACATTGCGGGGGTGGCATCTGCCATCTACTTCGGCGGGCCCGGCGCGGTGTTCTGGATGTGGGTGATGGCCTTTCTGGGCGCGGCAACGGCGTATATCGAGTCGGTGTTGGGCCAGATCTACAAGGAGGTGGACAGCAACGGCCAGTACCGTGGCGGCCCGGCTTACTACATTGAAAAGGCCATGGGGCAGAAATGGTATGCCTGGATTTTTGCCATTGCCACCGTGATCGGCATGGGGCTGCTGATGCCGGGCGTGCAATCCAATACCATCGCAGCCGGTATCCAGAATGCCTGGGGGATCGATCCTTCCGTCAGCGCCTGCTTCATTGCCGTGGTGCTGGGCTTCATCATCTTCGGTGGTGTCAAGCGTATTGCCGCATTTGCCGAGGTGGTCGTGCCATTCATGGCGATGGGGTACATCCTGATCGCGTTGGTGATCATGATGATCAATGTGCACCAGGTGCCGGCGGTATTCAGCCTGATCATCAAGAGTGCCTTCGGGTTGGAAGCCGGATTTGGTGCCGTGTTGGGTCTGGCTGTGCAGTGGGGCGTCAAGCGTGGCGTCTATTCGAACGAGGCCGGACAGGGCAGTGGCCCCCACGCAGCTGCAGCGGCAGAAGTAGCCCACCCGGCTGAGCAAGGCTATGTGCAAGCCTTTTCGGTGTATGTCGATACCTTGTTGGTATGCTCCGCCACCGCGTTCATGATGTTATCGACAGGCAAATTCAACACAGTCGGGCCAGATGGTAAGACCATGCTGGCAAACCATATACCTGGCATGGGCCCCGGCCCCGGCTTCACCCAGGCAGCAGTCGAGTCGGTCATGCCCGGCTTTGGCGCCAGCGTGGTGGCGATTGCGCTGATGTTCTTCGCTTTCACGACCATTGTGGCGTATTACTACATGGCTGAAACCAATCTGGCCTATCTCAACCGCAAGTTGAAGATGCCGTCGCTGAGCTTTTTGCTGAAGCTCGTCATGATTGCCTCTGTGACCTATGGCGGCATCAAGAGCGCTGGCATGGCTTGGGATATGGGGGATATTGGCGTGGGGGTGATGGCGTGGCTCAACATCATTGCCATCCTCATTCTGCAAAAGCCTGCGTTGGCCTGCTTGAAAGACTATGAAGCGCAGCGCAAAGCAGGCAAGAAGCCCGTATTCAACCCGGATGCATTGGGAATCCGGAATGCTGAAGTCTGGCATGAGATCGCCAAAAAGCAGCATGGAGAAACAGATGCGAAGGTAGGGCGTTTGAAAGTCGTACCTGAAACACGTTGATCAGACGTGATGTTACCGCATCAAAAGGCCGGGGCCACCCCGGCCTTTTTCATGAGCGCGCGACGTAACGACGGGATATCCTGATGATTGCATACCGCATGAGCCGCAAATTGGACTAACATAACGCCCGATGTCATTACCTGGGCCTATTCATGTCTCATCCCAAGCCATTCTCCATGATTCGGGAGTTTCACCTGGCAGACTGGTTCACGCTATGTAACGCTTTTTGCGGCGTAGGTGCCTTATTTGCCGTCATGACCTATCTGCAGACACAGGAGGTGCTGCACCTCTACTTCGCTTGTGGGTTGATTCCACTGGCGCTGGTGTTCGACGTGCTCGATGGGCGGATTGCACGTTGGCGTCAGCAAAGCTCCGCTATGGGGCGCGAGCTGGATTCATTGGCGGATGTCATCTCATTTGGCGTGGCGCCTGCTGTCATCGCCTATGGTTGTGGCATGCAAGGCTTCTTTGACCGGATCGTGCTGGTGTTCTTCGTTGCCTGCGGCGTATCGCGGCTGGCCCGTTATAACATTACTGCGGAAAAACTGGCTGATGGCGGTGACAAGGTCAAGTTTTTCGAAGGCACACCGATCCCCACCTCGATCGTGTTGGTTGGCATCATGGCCTGGGTGGCCTCAGAAGACGCATTAGGCGACGCACTGTGGTTGGGCGTGATCAAAATCATGGGGCTGCAATTGCACCCGCTGGTGTTGCTGTTCGCCGTATCCGGCTCGCTGATGATCAGCCGCATCCGTATTCCCAAGCTTTGATGCGCATTGACCTGGGCAGCTACATATCATGTTGGCGGAAAACAGGCACCAGTTGGTGCCTGTTTTTTCACTGGTACTGAAGACCGATGATCTTCAGTACATTTCCATTGGTGTAGCAGTTGTTCGGTGAATTAGCAGCCCCATACTGGCGAAGCCTACTACAACGTGAAGTGTGGAGCCTTGGGCATAGCATTCAAAGCTGGTGAAGCCGCTGTGATTGCAATCGGCGTTGCTCATCTGTGTGGGAAGCGTGGTCAGCTGCAGCGGAGAGGTGCACCACTAAGCCATGACAGGGCTTGGACACCTGACGCTTGGATCGGACCAAGCATCGGTAAAGGATGTGCTCGTGAGCGTGGCTGCCCAGTCATGTTCCTGCGTCGAGGAGGAGGGGTACGCCAAGCCCTTGCTGGCACATGCATTGCTTGCGACTGGTGATATCGCACGCGTCAATTGATGCGGCAGTGGCCACTATCACAATCCTGACGACCCAGCCAGCGGCCAATTCTCAGCCGATGTCGAGCGAACAACCGGTAGGCTGCATCGGTCAGTTGTCGCAGACCGGGCAGTCGGGTCGGCGCTACCAGCCAGCCTGCGCCGATGGCAGTGTACATAGCGCGTGCGGCATCCATGCCGGTATACAGTCGGCCATCCTCTCCCAATGCGTGCAATCGAGCCATCAGCTCCTGCTGCTGATAGCCCCAACTGCTTGCGTCAAAATCGTTGGCCGCGGCATCGATGAAGTGTAAGGCACCGCGCTTGTCCAATCGGGTCAACATTTTTACTTCGCGCATACAAAGCGGGCATTGGCTGTCATAGAAAACGGTCAGTACCATGGTGCAGTCCTTTTGTTCTGCATTTCAGTCAAACAGAAATGAGGGAATGAAAACAGCCAGCTTGTTGGTGGCGGGGCCATGGGGTGGAGTGATCTTTGGACGGGTCTGCAGCCACCTATTACCAATGGCTCCCAAGTCACGCGTACCATCTCCATGTCGATCCCCACTTGAACGACCATCCCGCAACAACGTCATCAAGGCAATCGCATCGTGCCATATGTAGTAGTGGGCTATCAATACAGTGGCTCGATCCTGGCGATTCCCTAGGTGCTGCATTCTAGGCGGTCATCTGCGTAAACGCTTCTGAAAATTTACCATGGCTCGCGAGGGTCTGGACAAGCTTTGGAAAGTGCTCAGGGCTCAAACAGCATGATCGTCAAACTGCACGAGCAAACCCGCATTACGCTGGCCATTCGCAAAGCGATTCAGCGGGCCAACTGCACTCAGGCCCAGGTGGCGGCTCGCCACAACATTACCATTGACACCATTCGCCAATGGAAGAGTCTGGACAGCGATCGAAGATCGCTCTCACACGGACCATCGGCTGTAAACCACGCTGACGCTGGCTGATAAGCACATTGTGATCGAGCTGCACAAAATCCTCAAACTGGGGTTGGATGACTTGCTGGTGGTGATCCACAGCGCGGCTGACTTAACGGTGTATCAAGGGTTGGGCTGGCAGGGGGCATCTGATACCTATGGGGCTGGCATTGCGAGTTCTGACATGGTGGTGTTTTCTTGTTGTTGATTGTGTTGAATGTTTCAAAAATATTGCTGATGCGTCCTGATCTGTTGTTGTGTTGGAATGCGGTGTTTTCAATTGATATGTTGTTATATTTAAAAATTGATTGATGTTGGTGAGTGAGCCTGTTTTTATCTAAATATATGATTTTTACTATATTTTTGAGTTATATTTCGAATATGCTTATTGGGTAATTAGTAGTATGAATGGTGGTGTCGATATTTATTTGTATTTCTATGGTCTTATTTATCAATTCATTGATAACTCGTTATTTTTTGCTTTGGTATGTTTATTGCTAACTCCATGATTGCTTAAACGGAAGCTTTTGGATATGGATTTCTCTCAATGATAAGGAGATGAAAGTGAAGATGGATTGGGTTGCAAAAGCATTGGCGGTGACGTGGTTATCAGTATTGCCTTTTGCGCATTCAGCAGCAGTGAAGGTGGCAACGCCAGTCGAATTGAAGTACACCGGGTATACGGCTACCAGTGCGGATGGGGGGGCTGGGAAATTCGGGTCTGGGCTTGAGAGTACATTTGGGGCGGGGTATCTGACCAGCATCGCGCGGGAGGGGAATCCGGCGGATATATTCTGGCAGCAAGGCATGAATAACGAAATGATATCGTTCATGATCTATGGTATTGCTGATGCTAGCAATATATCCGGGGGAACGCAGGGGCAGAAATTGTTCAATGTGGGTTGTACCAATGCGGCTTTCGGCTGCGATGGGAAAATCCATCTGGACTTCTATCTGGATAAGGCGGTGGGTGGAACCAATCCTGGCTTTGCCGGCACGGATGGGCTCAAAGCCTCTGACCGCACTGCCTTCAACCGGTTTGGGGCGATGACGGATGGTGTCTTGTTGATGAGTCTGACGTTTGATGTGGGGATCGTCACGGAGGATGATCCCACCACTGCGTTTGACGAAAGAACGGCGACTTTCTTTCAGGATGTATCCAACATTACCTTACCGGCCACGGGGTCTGGTCGATTTTTCGCAAGCTGCGTTGCGGGTATTCTATGTCCAACGTTCGACACCAATGGGCAGAACAAGGGTTTGTCGGACTTCCATGCTGTCAATACGCTGACAGCAGTCGATCCGAACTCCGGTGAGGGGAAGAACGGCTGGGGCGGTCGTAACGCAGACCCGATTGCCTCTGCCATGCTGCTGCCTGAGCCTGGTAGTGTGATGTTGATGGTGCTGGGGCTGGCGGGCGCAGGCTTGGCGTTGCGCAGACGGTAACAAGCGATACGAATCGGGCTGCACGTATGTGCAGCCCGTTTCCTATTTGTACTTGCCCAAAACTCGATCTGGTCGGGGCAGGGTCTAGAGATAGGCGAACTTCCGCTCGAAGTCGATTTCCATACAGTAAGGGAAGGTGGCGTAAGGATGAGTCACGATGTCGGGTTTGGCCCTTGCATATGTCAACAGGTGCCCGTGCAGATTGTCCAGTTGTTTACTGGATAGCTGCTTGCCATGCCGTAATTGCAGATCCAACCGCCCACTGGTGTTGGGGGCGCTCAGGCGGAAGTTGCCGGTCAGCGCTGCGGCAATGGTGCTGTCTGCATAGATGGCCTCTTTGACAGCCTCTGGGTAGAGTGGCCCTGTGGTGGTCGGCAGGGCTTTGCCTCGACCATAGACGGTAATGAAGGGCAGCTTCAGATCCGGCGTGATGGTGTGGCCATGCTGCTGTAGCACCGACAGTACAGTTTCGTGTTGGAAGATGTTGCCGTAGTCACCTGAGCAGTAACGGAGCAAGGGTAGCTTCATCTCCGGGCTGAGCATCGAGATCACCACCTCTGGCCAGCTGGTGCCCGCGTCTCGCGTCTCGACGTAACAGCGATGCGGGTAATACATGAAGAACATCGGACAGAAAGGCGTATCGACCCCAAACAACGCCTTGCGCAAACTGGGGTCTTGATGGGCCAGCCTGCGCATGGTGATGGTGTGGGGGGTTTCGTGGAAGATGTTCAGATCCAGCTCGGCCACGCCCATGGATGACATGATCAAGCGCCCACCTGGTTGGTCGAGTTGCTCGATGCCCATCAGTTGGCCGATGTAGGTCCGGTAGTTCTCCGCAATGCCTTCTTCCCCCGTGACGAGGTGGACTCGCAACTTGGACCAGTCGATCCCGTGGCGTTCCTGGCCGTCTTCAATGATCCGTTTGATGAACGAGCCTTCACCGATCATCACGATCTGATCGAACTCGCCAGCAAAGCGCTGCACCAAAGCGAACACCATATCATCCCGCACACTGGTTTCTGCCAGCACGGTGGCTCGGGTGTGGACTTTGACGCCCATTGGCAGTGCATTGATGACCAATGTGCTGAGTTCATCGATATTGAACAGATACTGTAGCCCGGCATCAATCGACTTCGATGAGTTTTCCAGGTTGGTGGCGGTGTTGACGCCAAATGAAAACACGCCGGAATGCCCTGAGCTGGTCAGTAATGATCGTACACCCTCCAGATTGCCATCCACACACAAGTCGTGGATGGCGTATTGACCAAATGTGTTGTGTTTATTGAGCAAGGGTGCGCGCGCCACAAACTGACCGATCGACTCGATGGGGGTCGTGGGCTGACCATGTTGTTGCAGCTGTTTCACATAGGCCGGTACCGTCTGCAAAGCCCGGTTGAAAGCGGTGATGGCATCCATTTCCGATTGCTTGAGCAGCTCGGCGGGCGCGGTCTGGCAGAGTGAATCCAGAAAGGCCCGACGGGCGGCTTTGTCTTGATCGGATGCGAAAGTCTTCATGGTCGCACTCCAATGAGGGTGGAAAATCAGAAGCTAGGGCTGACGGCGTCATTGCAGGCGTTGCGGGGCAGTCAGGTATTCCGCGCTGGCGAAGAACTCCTCGTGCAGATCGGGCCTGGTCGCCCGCAGCACCCGCTCATAGTCGCGGATATTCAACATGAATGGCCTGACCGGGCCGTAGTAATCGACTTCCGGGCCGATCGGAACAAAGTCCATGCAAAGCCGGTTGAGCAATCTGAGCAAACCGGTTTCCATTGCGGCCAGCAGATACTCGATCTGCTGTGCCTGGCAGTAATGGAACACCGCACGATACAAGCCCAGTACGATTTCCGGGCGCATGCGAACGCTCTGCTCTCGGACGCTTGGTGGCAACATGACGTAATCACTGCTTGCCCCATATGCATCATCATTGGCCCGGCGACGATATTGCTTGCTGACTGCCAGCCGAGAAATTTCAACCGCCGACCTCGGTAGACCGGGTAAGGAGACTTCGCAATGCTCTTGAAGCGGATATCGATGGGTGTGCTGCCCGACGATCCGGATGGTGCCGACCAATTCATCTGTCTGGTCAATTGCAGCAAAGTGGGTGGAATCGAGATCGTAGTGGTCGAACTCCTCCCCATTCTCGAAGTGCTGGGCGGAAAGAAAGCGCTTCTCAAGGCAATAGACCTGATAACGGAGCTTGAAGCTTTGGCTCAATAGCGGCGTGTCATCAATCCGGCCAAAAAAGAAATAGCGACTGAAGAAGGTGTCGCGCATCGGAGGTGGCTTCATGGTAAGTTGTCCGAAACTGCCTACTTACTGAGTTATAGCCTGTTTTTGGTGGTTTTCAGATAATTTTATTGAGACTGGCGGTGTATCTATATATTTTTTCGATCATTAAATATATGAATATTCAAAAGTAAAAAGGGTTTGCAATTCCAACTTAAGTCAGCGTGGGGCAGTGGGGTTGCCTATATGGTGCAATAACTTGAAAATGACGATGGTGGGTACTTACTTATTGATTGAATTGACATATATTGAATTGTCGGTAGTGATTTCCCTGTTGGGGAAATAGAGAGAAGAGGTTATTTATGCGGCAGCCAACACAGGTCGAAAATATCGATTTGATCTCTGTGCTTTATGAAAGCATCAATGACCCACAGTGTCTGCGTGATTTCATCACAGGCTTTGCAGCGGGGCAGGATCAGCTTTCCGCCGGGCTGCTGATCATACAACGGGGACACCGCCCTCAACTGATTTTGGAGCGTGAATATCCGCCAAATGATATCGACGACTATATCGATGTATTCATGGCGCAAGACATCCGCCTGCAGGCGCTACTCCAGCAATCGGCACCCGTGTCATATGATCAGCGCGAATATATTTCGGATGACACCTTTACTGATACGGCGTTTTATCGTGGCTTTCTGTCGCGAACGAATCTTTTCTATAGCGCAGGCGTGCGGGTGATCCATGATGCGGAGACAACCGTGCTGATGGGTGCGGCGGTACCTAAGGACAAGGGCGGCGTGGAGCCGCATCTCGTCGAGCGGATGTTGTATCTGAAGCCCCATATCGAGCGGGTGATCCGGCTGAGCCAACGTCAGCATTTCCAAACCACGCTCAACGAGGCGCTTTGCCACAGCCTTGCGTGTTGGAACATCGGCATTGCACTGCTGGATTCCTCGGCAAGTATTCAGTTTTGTAACGGTGTGTTTGAATCCATGCTGAGCCAATCCGTGAATCTCCGCTATGTGGCGCAGCGCTTGCAATTCCGGGAATCAACCTTGAACAGCCGCTTTACCTCAGCGGTCAGTCGGCTGGCCCGGACGCATCAACTGACTGGTGATGATCATGTGGCATACCTTGTCACCAAGCAAAGCAGCAACCTGTTCCACCAGCTGGTGCTGTTGCCATTGCCCGCCAGTGTGCCAAACGGTACGCAGGGTGTATTGGCGATGCTGAGCGATCCGGACCACCAGCGGGCGGGGCGGATGGAGATCGCAGGTCAATTGTTTGGGTTGACGCCTAGTGAGAAGCGGGTTGCGGAGAGGGTTCTGGCAGGCCAGGTGCCGAGCGACATCGCATCATCGTTGACTGTGGCGCGTAGCACCGTGGTGTCACACCTGAAAAATCTGTTCCGTAAGACTGGCACCAACCGCCAGGCAGACCTGATGCGGGTTCTGATGCATGTTCCTACCTGCAGTGGGGGCACTGTTCACGACCAGGCAGGGGAGCAGGGTGATGGAATGTGAAACAGCCTGCTGGTTGATTCAGCAGGCTGTAGGGAGCACCATCCGCTACGGCTGACACGATCCGACCCAGGCCTCGGTCATGCCAGCGGGGCTGGTGTCAACGGATGCGCATGCCGGGCTGGGCGCCGCTGTCAGGGCTGAGGATGAACAGGCCCGAGCCCTTGTCCTCGAAGCTGGCGGCCAGCACCATGCCTTCCGACAGGCCGAATTTCATCTTGCGCGGGGCCAGGTTGGCCACCATCACAGTCAAACGGCCTTTCAGGTCTTCTGGTTTGTAAGCAGACTTGATGCCAGCAAACACATTACGTGTCTCGGCGCCGATATCCAGCGTCAGCTGCACCAATTTGTCAGCACCTTCCACGGCCTTGGCATCGACGATCCGGGCCACACGCAGATCCACCTTGCTGAAATCATCGATCGAGATGGTCTCGGCAATCGCTTCATACTGCTGCGCCTCTGCGGCAGGCGCTGGGGCGGGTGTGGGGGCCTGCAGGCTTTGCTTGTTGGCTTCCAGCAGGGCATCGATCTGCTTGGGCTCGACCCGTGTCATCAAGTGTTGGTAGGGGTTGATGGTGTGCCCCAGCAGCAAAGTCTTGCTGTCCGCCCAGCCCAGTGGCGCGATGTTCAGGAATTGCTCGACCTGCTCGGCCAATTTCGGCAGCACCGGCTTCAGGTAGATGGTCAACAGGCGGAACAAGTTGATGCAGGTGGTACACACCTCATGCAGCTTGGTCTCCATGCCTTCTTGCTTGGCCAGCTCCCAGGGCTTTTGCTCGTCCACATACTGATTGGCCATGTCGGCCAGCGCCATGACTTCACGCAGCGCACGGCTGAATTCACGTGCTTCAAACAGCTCAGCGATTTCATTGCCCGCCACTTGCAATGCGGTCAGCAGATCCGATGGTGGCAGCGTGTCCGCCAGTTTGCCGCCGAAGCGCTTGTTGAGGAAGCCGGCGGCACGGCTGGCGATGTTCACATACTTGCCCACCAGATCGGAATTGACGCGGTTGATGAAATCATCCAGCGCCAGGTCGGCATCTTCGATGCGGCTGTTCAACTTGGCTGCATAGTAATAGCGTAGCCATTCCGGGTTCAGGCCCAGCTTCAGGTAGCTGCCCGCCGTGATGAAGGTGCCGCGTGACTTGCTCATCTTGGCGCCATCGACAGTCAGGAATCCATGCACATTGACCGCGTTGGGGGTTTTGAAGCCAGCGTATTCGAGCACAGCAGGCCAGAACAACGCATGGAAGTAGAGAATATCCTTGCCGATGAAATGGTACAGCTCGGCATTGCTATCCTTGCCCCAGAATTCCAGCCAGTCACGGCCCAGACGATCCATCAATAACTTGCTGGAAGCCATGTAGCCGATGGGTGCATCGAGCCAGACATAGAAATACTTGCCCGGCGCATCGGGAATCTCAAACCCGAAATAGGGTGCGTCACGGGTGATGTCCCAGTCTTGCAGGCCGGCCTCGAACCATTCCTGCATCTTGTTGCTGGCCTCGGGCTGCAGGCGGCCTGCCTCACGTGTCCAGCCTTTCAGGAAGTCCTCGCACTGGGTCAGTCGGAAGAAGAAATGCTCGGTTTCCTTCATGACGGGCGTTGCGCCGGAAACCGCTGAGTAAGGATTGAGCAGCTCAGTGGGGCTGTAGGTGGTGCCACAGCTTTCGCAGCTGTCGCCGTATTGGTCTTTGGCATGACATTTCGGGCATTCGCCTTTGACGAAACGATCAGGCAGGAACATGCCTTTTTCCGGGTCATACAGCTGACGGATGGTTCGGCTGGCGATCTTGTCGTTGGCCGTGAGGCGGCGGTAGATGTCGTAGGCGATCTCACGGTTTTCGTCGGTATTGGTGTGCGAATAGTTGTCGAACCCAATGTGAAAACCGGCAAAGTCAGCGACGTGTTCATCGTACATCTTGGCGATGAACGCCTCTGGCTTCAGGCCTTGCTTTTCGGCATTGATCATGATCGGGGTGCCGTGGGTGTCATCACCGCAGACGTAATGGCAATCATGGCCACGCATTTTCTGGAACCGGACCCAGATGTCAGCTTGGATGTAGCCGACCATATGGCCTAGGTGGATGCTGCCATTGGCGTAGGGTAGGGCGTAGGTCACCAGAATCTTGCGTTTGTCGGACATGATTGTTCTCAATGGAGTGTTGCACGAAAGACCGACCATTATAGCGGCAGCTTTGGTTGCCGCGAAATCGCGATGGATGGTCTATACCGCATAAAGATAATCGGTTCTGCTGGCGGGCTTCATGGCTGTGCCATCTGGCTCTTGGGCATTGTGGCAGTCGGCATCACCTTACATTGAAAGCGTGCGACCTCATCAATGAGCAATCCCTTCCTGAAACGGTTGTCAGCCTTGTTGCCCGTGGCCTTGCTGGTGTTTGGCCTGGGGTTGAGCTATCTGGCTGCCATGCTTGTTGCACATGGCAATCACGAGACCATTACCCGACGCTTGAATGAAACCTTGGGTCAGATTTCTGGCCGGGTGGAAGACCGCATGCAGCGGTTTGAATATGGGCTGAGGGGCTTGGCAGGGCATTTCGTCGCCAACCCTGATCGCCCTAATCTGGCCGAGTTGCGCACCTATCTGGCATCACGGGATGTGACGGTTGAGTTTCCTGGTGCGCTGGGTTTCGGTGCCATCCGCTATCTGACGGAAGCTGAGGCGCCAGCCTTTTTGCGACGCTGGGAGCGAGAGCATGGCTTCCCGGTTGCGCTCAAACAGCTCAAGCCGCACACCCCGCCGTATTTCATCATTTTTCTGATCGAGCCGATCAAGCGGAACAAACCAGCAATTGGGCTGGATGTGGCATCCGAGCCACATCGCTATGAGGCGGCCATGTCATCCATACGGACTGGGAAACCTACCCTGACCGCACCGATCATCTTGGTGCAGGACGCAAAACGCGTGCCGGGGTTTCTATATCTGTTGCCTATCTATAAACCAGGGTTGCCGCAGGAGACCCAGGCACAACGTGAACAGGCGATCTGGGGCTGGGCTTATGTTCCGGTGCGCATCGATGATGTGTTGGAAGGGCTGGACCAGACCTTGGCCAAGGGCCTGGATGTCAGCATCTCTGATCTGACCAAGCAAAACACTCCGTTGGGTCTTATCTATGATGCCGACAAAGTGCCAGGCGTGGTGCCCGTCACCTACCGGACATTGTGGGATAACGTCGATCTGGCGCTGCAACGTGAAATCAAGATCGGCGGTCGCAGCTGGCAGCTTGTGATTTCTGGCTCAGAGCAGTTTGTGGAAAGACTACGGCTGACCTCGCCGGATCTGATTGGCTTATTGGGTGCAACGATCAGCATGTTGCTGGCGGGCGTGGTGTGGGCCCTGCAACGGACGGAACGGGCCGCCAAGGCACAGGCGAACCGGATGACCCATGATCTGCAGGCCAGCGAAGCCCGGTTGGAATTGGCGATACAAGCCACTGGCCTGGGGCTGTGGGACTGGAATATCCAAACCAATCGGGTGATCTACAACCAGCAATGGGCTGCGCAACTTGGATATCAGCTGGATGAGATCTCTCCAGAGCTTTCCGCCTGGGAGAATCTGGTGCATCGGGATGATCTGGAGCGCACCTATATGGCTTTGCAAGCGCATTTCCGGGGTGAGACGGCCATATATGTGTGCGACCACCGGCTGCGCACCAAGACGGGTGAGTGGAAGTGGATTCGCGATTCGGGGCAGGTGATTGAGTGGACCGAGGACCACAAGCCCCTTCGGGCGATAGGCACCCATTTCGATATCGATACCCTGTTGGCTCGTGAAACCGCACTGCGGGATACCCTGGCCATGCATGATGTGATCTTCGATCATGCCAGCGTAGGCATTGCGTTGACATCCAATCGTACCTTTCAGCGTTGTAGCGCCAAAATGCTGGAGATGCTTGGCTACCAGCGCGCCGAGATGGAGGGGCAGCCTGGCTCCATCATCTATGAGAGCCGAGCTGCCTACGAAGCGGTGGGCAGAGAGGCTGCGGCGGTTCTGCCGGCTGGTGGCACATTGGAACAGGAGCTATGGATCTGTCGTAAAGACGGCAGCCGTTTCTGGGGCCGCCTGATGGCTCAGGCCGTAGAGCCAGGCGATGCGGCACGCGGTACCATCTGGATCATCGATGATTTCACCGAGCGTAAGCAACGAGAAGAGCTGCTTTCCAAAGCACGAGCGGATGCCGAGGCGGCCAACAGCGCCAAGACAGCGTTTCTGGCCAACATCAGCCATGAGATCCGGACGCCGATGAATGCAGTCTTGGGGTTTGCCACACTGCTGTTGGACACTCGCCTGAATGAAGAGCAGGTGGGTTATGTGAAATCCATCAACAGCGCTGGCGATGCGCTGATGGTGCTGATCAACGACATGTTGGATCTGTCGAAGATCGAATCGGGCAAGCTGCAGCTGGAGCAGATCGACTTTGACCTTCGGCGCCTGTTTGAAGATGTGCTCAGCATGGTGGCGGCCAAGGCGGCGGAAAAGAAACTGGAATTGATACTGCTGACCCAGCCGGATGTGCCGCACCGGGTCAATGGCGACCCGGGGCGGGTCAGGCAGATTCTGCTGAACCTGATCAACAATGCAGTCAAATTCACCAATGAGGGCGAAGTCATCGTGCGGGCCAATCGGATCAATCAGACCGAGCATGGCTTCCGTATCCGTGTCTCGGTGACCGACACAGGCATTGGGATAGAAGAGCAGGCGATAAGCAAGCTGTTCCAGCCATTCACCCAGGCTGATGCCTCGATGACCCGCCGATATGGTGGAACCGGGCTTGGGCTGTCGATCTCCAAACGTCTTGCGGAGGCAATGCGAGGAGGAATGGGTGCAGAAAGCAAGATGGGCAAGGGGTCTACGTTCTGGTTTGATATCGAGCTGGGCTTGGCTCAGGACCAGCCCGACATGGCACCTATAACTGTGGATCTGACTGATCGCCGTATCCTGTTGTGTGGGCACTCACCCAGCCTGATCCAGATGCTTCGCCAGATGTTGAATGGCTTGGGTGCGCATGTTGTGTCCGCAGGCGATGCGGTTACCGCCCTGGCGGCACTTTATGATATCGATGCGCAGGTCGATTGCGTGATGGTGGATTACCAATTGCCGGACATGACCGGCATTCAGCTGGCGGAGCGGATTCGGAGCGACATGCAGTTCCGGCAGCTGCCGATGATCATGCTGTCCTCGCTTGCCTGGCGGGGGCAGGGCAGTGAAGCGCGTCAGGCGCAATTTGCTGCCTATCTGACCAAGCCAGTGCGGGCCGAGCAGCTGGCTGCCTGCCTGCGGAATGTGTTGGTGGCACCAGCGGAGGGTGGTCAGGAAATGGTCACCCTGCAAACCATGTCCGAGCAGGAGTCCAGAAATGTCCCGACTGTTTTGGTTGCGGAGGACAACCCAGTCAATCAGAAGGTGGTCGTCTTGATGTTGGAAAAACAGGGCTGTCGGGTGGATGTGGTGGAGAACGGGGCGTTGGCGGTCGAGGCGGCAGCGCACTTTCCATATGACCTGATCCTGATGGATGGGCAGATGCCGGTGATGGATGGGATAGAAGCTGCGAAGCGGATTCGTGCGGCAGGCATCACAACACCGATTTCCGCACTCACGGCCAATGTATTTGAGTCAACACGTGAGGCCTGCATGGTGGCGGGCATGAATGACTTTCTGACCAAGCCGATTACGCCGGACGCCCTCCGGCAGGTGCTGGACAAATGGGTGCCTCGTCTGCCCCCTCCGGCACCTGAGCCGGCATCTGCACCTGAGCCAGCACCGACCCGCGAACTGGACCATGCTGAGCCTGTCCCAGGCTTGATTGGCGAGAAGCTGCAAGATAGCGACGGCGTAGCCTTGCGACAGGCCTTGGACGAGGTTGCCTCGGCGCTGGGCGAGGACATCGTGCCGCAGTTGATCGATCTGTATCATGCTGCAGTCCAGGAAATCATGCCGCTCATCGAATCCGCCCTGGCTGAACAGGACTGGGACCGTGTGGCGCGGTCTGCACACCGGCTGAAAGGGTCGGCAGCACAGATCGGTGCCAAGCGGGTGGCGGAGAATTGCAAGGAGCTGGAAATGGCCGCCAAGAGCCAATTGCCCGAAAACTGCGCATACTACATGGTCCGGTTGAATCTGGAGGTGCAAACCATGAATGGTCTGATTGATGCCGAGCAGCAATATCGTGCTGGTATGGCCGAGGCGTCGAGATCGACATGAGCGAAGCGGTGCGGGTGTTGATCACGGGGCGGGTTCAAGGTGTTGGGTTCCGCGATGCAGCGCTCAGACAGGCCTGCAGACTGGGTGTGGTGGGTTGGGTGAGAAACCTCGTCAGCGGGCAGGTCGAAGCGCATATCCAAGGAGACAACCCGCTGGTGATGCAGATGGTGGACTGGTGCAGGCAAGGCCCGCCGGGTGCGCGTGTGGATGAGCTGGTGACTCGACCGGTCGAGATCGAATCTCTCAGCGGGTTCAGCCGCCTGCCTACCGCATGACTCCGTTACCTTGGTGTGGGTCGAAATCATGCAGCATGGGGCTGGCTCGGATCAGGCGTGATAGCGGGCTTGGATTTCCGCAAACAGCGGACGGAACATAGGCTGGATGTGCGGTTTGAACAATGCGAGCACCTGCCGCACCCCGCGCCGCCCCATTTCCTCGGTCAGCTTGCCCATCGGGTTCTGGGTCTGTTGAAAAGCGTACCAGAATTTAATGATCAACCAGCAATTGACCACCAGCGACTCGATTTCCTCTGCATCGGTCGCCAGCAGCCCGATGGAGCTGAATTCGCCAAACAACGCGGTCAGAATGGCGATGATATCCTCACGGATGAACTTCTGATACGCCTCGGCAAATTTCTCATTGCGGCCCAGCAGACCGGCAAGGTCATGGAACATGAAGCGGTAGCGCCACATGCCGATGAACGCCGTATCCAGGTAGACAATCATGTCTTCGACCATGATCGGTCGATCCGTCGGCACGCTCAGGCGATTTTCCATGAATTGCTTGTACTGCAGGAAAATCTGGTAAATGATTTCTTCTTTGTTGCGGAAGTGGTAATACAGGTTACCAGGGCTGATGCCCAGATGCGCAGCGATATGATTGGTGGTGATCGCCCGCTCTCCGTGCTCGTTAAACAATTCCAGGCTTGCCTGTATGATCCGGTCGTATGTTTTCATCGGTCTTGTGTTGTCAGCAGGATAGAGAGCTTGCCGCTTTTTGTTTCAGATTATATTAGAATGATAACTCTTGTTGCAATGCAGCAAGTTGCTATTTGCATACGGGTATACCCTCGTTTTAGCGGTTTTTTCTGCATAAATGCATTTTTTTCCAATTTTGTTAGAGTATCCAATGATGTGGGTTCGAATTCTGTATTTTGCAAGATTGCGGGAAGTCTTTGGATGCGGCGAGGAGCGCCTGGCACTGCCCTCGTCTGCGGCTACGGTGGCTGACTTGTTATCGCTGCTGCGGTCACGGGGCGATCGTTGGGCGGACGAGCTGGCGGAAGGCCGGACATTTCGCGTGGCGGTGGCGCAGGAGATGGCGCAGCTCTCCACACCGCTGACCGATGAGGTTGAGGTGGCGATCTTTCCGCCTGTCACAGGGGGATGATCAATGATTCGTGTGCAGACCGATGATTTTGATGTGGCCCGTGAGTTGGCTGCATTGCGCGCCGGTAACCCAGCCATCGGTGCGGTGGCCATGTTCGTTGGCCTGGTGCGGGATATCAACGAGGGTGCGCAGGTTGGTGGGATGACCTTGGAGCACTACCCCGGCATGACCGAAAAGTCGCTACAGCGGATTGTGGATGACGCCAGGCAACAATGGCCGCTGCAAGCCGTGCGTGTCATCCACCGTGTTGGCCCGCTGGCGCCATTGGATCAGATCGTCTTTGTCGGGGTGGCGTCGGCCCACCGGGGAGACGCGTTTGCGGCGTGTGAGTTCATCATGGACTATCTGAAAACCCAGGCACCGTTCTGGAAACTGGAGCATACTGCAGAAGGCGCACGCTGGGTTGATGCCCGCGAATCTGATCAACAGGCGGCGGATCGCTGGGCACCTCGCTGACGGCGTATGGATGTTTGGCCATCACGTAAAATCGGGTCAGGCTAGGGCATCTGCCTGCGAGATGGTCGATGTGTCTTCACCTTTCCGTGGTTGAGGAAGATCATGCCTACCGTGGCGTTCACCCCCCATTTACAGCACTATCTGCCTGTTGCGCCGGTGCCATGCCGAAGCTTGATCTTGCGTGCGTTGTTGGATGAGGCGTTTGCCGCGTACCCAGCAGGCCGCCTGTATGTGTTGGATGAGCAGGGGCGGGTGCGCAGGCACATTGCGATCTTTGTCGATGGCATGTTGCAGGATCGCGAAAAACTCGATATCCCGTTAAGACCAGATAGCAGTATCTACATCATGCAGGCTTTGTCCGGAGGATGATCCAATGGCGCCACGTCTATTGATTGGTACGCGTAAAGGCTTATTTGTGTTCGAGCAGGGCACGACTGCACCCGCTTGGCAGATGACCGCACATCATTTCGTCGGCATCCCTGTGAGCGCTGTGTTGGTTGATCCGCGTAGTGGACGTTGGCTGGCTGCTTTGCGACACGGGCATTTCGGCCCGAAACTGCACATCTCGGACGACCAGGGCGCACAATGGCAGGAAGTGCCATCCCCTGCTTTCCCTCCCGAATCCGTCACGGCGGACCAGACTCCGCCCGCAGTCGATACCATATGGACACTGGCTGCAGCCGGGGCTGATATGCCTGGTATGTTGCTTGCGGGCACCATTCCGGCTGCGTTGTTTCTGTCTGGGGATGGTGGACAAAGCTGGGGCCTGGTCGAATCACTGTGGATGTTGCCGTCACGATCCGAGTGGTTTGGTGGCGGCACTGATGAGCCGGGCCTGCATTCAGTCTGTATCGATCAGCGTGACGGTCGTCGGGTGACGGTCGGGGTGTCCTGTGGCGGCGTCTGGCGTAGCGAGGATGGTCTGGCCACCTGGCAGGCGCGGACGGCAGGCATGCGCGCCACCTACATGCCGCCTGAGCGACAGGAAGACCCGGTGATACAAGACCCGCATCGCATCGTCAATTGCCACAGCTTTCCTGATGCTTGGTGGTGCCAGCACCACTGTGGCATTTTCCGCTCGACAGACGATCTGGCAAGCTGGCAAGCCATCGATAGTGGCTGGTCGAATTTTGGGTTTGCTGTCGCGGTGCATCCCAATGACCCGAATACCGCTTGGTTCGTGCCGGCGGAGTCCGATATGTCACGTGTGCCAAGCCAGGGCGATTTTTACGTGATGCGCACGCGGGATGGCGGGCAGACCATGGAAAAGCTCTATCAAGGGTTGCCTGCGCAGCCTGCCTACCATCTGGTTTTTCGACATGCATTGGCGGTTGATCGGGTTGGGAGACATCTGGCATTCGGATCGACAACCGGCTCGGTCTGGGTATCCGCCGATGAAGGGGATCACTGGCAGCGTCTGTCCGCAGAGCTGCCACCTGTCTATTGTGTGAGTTTCGACTGATTGCCGCCTGTATATCTCTCAAGCTGTATTCAGAAAGGCCAGCCCCGACAGCTCATATTACTGCGGGGGCTTGTCTGGCGCAGTTTTCAAGGAAATTCTGATTTGACACCACAAACCAAGCCAGAGTAGATTTCACCCGATTTTTTCGTCAACCACTTTGTCAGGAGATCGCAAATGGCTGTTCTCGTTGGAAAAAAAGCCCCCGATTTTACCGCCGCTGCCGTACTGGGCAATGGCGAGATCGCTGAAAACTATCATTTTTCTGAAGCAATCAAGGGGAAATATGCGGTCGTCTTTTTCTACCCGCTCGACTTCACCTTTGTGTGCCCGTCTGAGTTGATTGCATTTGACCACCGCCTGGAAGAATTCAAAAAGCGCAATGTGGAAGTGATCGGCGTGTCGATCGACAGCCAATTCACCCATGCGGCGTGGCGCAACACACCGGTTGACAAGGGTGGCATCGGCCCGGTCGGTTATACGCTGGTTGCCGACGTGAAGCATGAAATCTGCCGTGCCTATGATGTGGAAACCGATGGTGGCGTGGCACTGCGCGGCTCATTCCTGATCGACAAACAAGGCGTGGTTCAGCATCAGGTTGTCAACAACCTGCCGCTGGGTCGTAATGTTGACGAAATGATCCGCATGGTCGATGCACTGCAGTTCACTGAAGAGCATGGTGAAGTGTGCCCGGCTGGCTGGAACAAAGGCAAGGCTGGCATGAAGGCCGACGCTGCTGGTGTCGCGTCCTACCTCGCTTCGCACGCTAAAGAGCTGTAAGACTGTCTGCTCGGACAATGAAAAAACCCGGTCGCGACCGGGTTTTTTCATGCGCAGGCTGGCAGCGTCAGCAGCTGTTATATTGCGCCCAGAAACGACCCGATACGGAACAGGCCCAGCAAACCGAACGCGGCGACGGACAACCCCGCCAGGCGACGCACCCAGGCCTGTTGCAACCATCGCAGCAATTGTTGTGCCGACAGGCCCATCGCAATCAGATTTGGCAGGGTACCCAATCCAAATGCCAGCATCACACCCGCTCCCCGCCATGGCGACCCACTGGCCAAGGCCGATACCAATGCGGTATACACCAGACCGCAGGGCAGCCAGCCCCAGACCATGCCTGCCCACCATGCATCCGACAACCGGCGTATCGGCAGGTGACGGGCCAGTCTGGGTTGGATCACCCGCCACAGCCTTCCGCCCAGCCGTTCCAGTTGGGTAATCGCACTGGACAGCCCCGCCAGATAAAGGCCCAGGCCAATCAGGAGCAGGTTGGCAATCAGGTAGAGCGCTATTGAAATGGGCAGGAGCTGTTGCAGCAACAAGCTGCTCGCCCCCACTGCCCCGGCAAGGGCCCCAGCCAGCACGTAACTGGTGAGGCGGCCCAGGTTGTAGCCCATGATGAGCCGATGGCGATTGGCTGCTGGCAAATTGAGCGACATGGCGCCGACCAGTCCGCCGCACATCCCGGCACAGTGCACACCGCCCAGCAGACCAGACAGAAAGAGAGACAATAGGCTGATTTCAAGCATGGGGCGAAGCATAGCAGGTCAGGTTGGGTGCTGACAGGCCACGCAAAAAAACCGCGCCTTGCGACGCGGTAGATCAATGTACTTGGAAGGCACCTTGCGGCGACAAGACAAGCAACAGGAAAGCTTTTTTCCGGTGGGCCGGGTGATCAGATGACTTTGGAGTATTTCATCCGTTCATCGTCATGGCGCAGGTAACGGTCGAATACCATGCAGATGGTGCGGATCAGTAATCGGCCTTTCGGGGAGACAGTGATCCAGCCATCTTTGATCGACAGCAACCCTGATTTTTCATACTCACGCAGTTGCGCCAGCTCGCTGGCGAAATAGCGGTTGAAATCCACCAGGTGGGCGATTTCCAGCGATTCGATGGAAATCTCGAATTGGCACATCAACGCCTGGATGATGGCACGGCGCAACAGGTCGTCACCTGTCAGCTCGATGCCTCGCATGATGGGCAATTCATCCCGATCCAGACAATCATAATATTCGTCGAGCGTGCGGTAATTCTGGCTGTAGGTGGGCCCGATCTTACCGATTGCCGAGACGCCCATGGCCAGCAGGTCACAATCGGCATGGGTGGAGTAACCCTGGAAATTGCGGTGCAGGCGACCCTGACGCTGGGCAATCGCCAATTCGTCATCCGGCTGGGCGAAGTGATCCATGCCAATATATACGTAGCCCGCTTCGGCCAATCTGGAGATGGCATGCTTCATGATGTCCAGCTTGGTCTTGGCCTGGGGCAGATCGATCACATTGATGCGCCGTTGCGGTTTGAACAGCTGTGGCATGTGCGCATAGTTGTAGATCGACAGGCGGTTGGGGCGCATGGACAGCACTTTGTCCAAGGTGCGGTCAAATGAATCGACCGTCTGCAAGGGCAGGCCGTAGATCAGATCCATGCTGACCGATTTGAAGCCGTTCGCCCGGGCGGCCTCGACCACCGCGAGCGTCTCGGTCTCGGACTGCACCCGATTGACGGCTACCTGCACCGAGGGGTCGAAATCCTGCACGCCGACACTCATGCGGTTGAACCCGAGCTTGCCAAGCAGGGCGACAGTTTCGGCATCGACTTTGCGCGGATCGATCTCGATGGAATATTCCCCGTTCTCGATCAGCTGGAAATGCTCACGGGTGGCGTTCATCAGCTCGACCATCTGCTCCGCCGGCAGAAACGTCGGCGTACCACCGCCCCAGTGCAGTTGTTCCACCCGCCGGTCACGGCCCAGTAGCGAGGCTTGCAGCTTCATTTCGTGGGCCAGATAGCGCACATATTTGGCAGACCGGCCACGATCCTTGGTGATGACCTTATTGCAGGCACAGTAGTAACACACCGTGTTGCAGAAAGGCAGATGGAAATACAGTGACAGTGGGCGTGCCAAGGGGCCGATATTGCGGCGGCGCATCCAGGCTGCATAGCTGTCCTGATTGAATGCCTCGATGAAGCGATCTGCTGTCGGGTATGAGGTGTAGCGCGGCCCATTGCGATCCAACCGTCGGATCAACTCCAGATCGACCTCGACCGTGTTGTAGTCATTCAGGGAGGAGGGAAGGGGAAGAACGGACATTGTGTCGCCTGCAAACAAGAATCGATGATCGGATCATGCCAGCGTAAGGCGCAATCCCATTTGATTTGGGTCAACATCCATGTCATAGTTTCACTGTTTTTTTCGTGGCCTTATTTATGCAGCAATCCGCATCTATTCCTATTCGAGACATCTCATTCAAACAACTGAAGGCAGCCTGTTCCACATGCACCTTGCAGGAATTGTGTCTGCCGGTCGGAATGTCGCTGGAGGAGTTGGCGCAGCTGGAGCGGCTGGTCAACCAAGGTGTCAAGGTCAAAAAAGGTGAAGCCCTGTACCGGGCAGGCGAGCCATTCAAATCGCTTTACGCCATCCGCACCGGTTTTTTCAAGACGGTGGTGTTGTCTGAAGATGGTCGCGAACAGGTGACTGGCTTTCATATGTCCGGCGAGCTGATGGGCTTGGATGCCATCAGCACGGAGAACCATACCTGTCATGCCATTGCGTTGGAGGACAGCGAAATCTGTGAAATGCCCTACCAGCGCCTGGAGGATCTGTGTCGGGCCATTCCCGCGCTGCAGCGGCATCTGTACAAGGTGATGAGCCGCGAGATCGTCCGCGATCATGGCGTGATGATGTTGCTTGGCAATATGAAGGCCGAGGAGCGGCTGGCGGCATTTCTGCTGAATCTGTCACAACGTTTTGCTGCGCGTGGTTATTCCGCGAGTGGTTTCCATTTGCGGATGACCCGTGAGGAGATCGGCAGCTTTCTCGGGCTGAAGCTGGAAACCGTCAGTCGGACGCTCTCCCGCTTTCAGGACGAGGGCTTGATCACGGTTCAGAACAAATACATCGAATTGAAGAATCTTACCGGGCTCAAGACAATGCTGAGCGGTTGTGCAGGCAATCAAGCCTAGACGCCGTCAATATGATCACTGCCCGCTCGGGGCGCCACGACTGTTCCTCTACTGGGCAGGTTTGCGCACATAGCCTGCCACCATTTCTGTGATCAGATCCAGATCTCTCGATATCGTCGGGTATCTTTCATCCCCCCTGGCATGACCGCCATCATGATATTTGATGACGGTCATGCATAGGTGCTCAATGCCCGGTTGTGTCATCGACCGGTATATAGTCGGCAATGCTGAAGAAGCGGTATTCACTCAGGAGATCCAGCCCAGGGAAGCCCTCTGGATGGACTCGGCCATAGATGTCCTGCCGTGGCGCCAAACCTGCCAAGCATAACGCAAGCTGGAATTCATTGAACGGCATCATCAGCTGCCAGGACAGGAAATGCATCCCCCAGTTGAACACGGCTGCCAGCTGTTCGCTACGCATCCAGTGCGCCGGGTTGCTGGGCGCGGCTTCTACCAGGTTGGCGGCCCAGGGGCTATGGCCTTCCACAGCCAGAAAGCCGTGCTGGATATATGGGCGCCAGCGGTGGATGAAGTCGATCAGGTCTGCCGCCGCCACATAGCCTGGTACCAAGCCTTGTTCGTCGGCATAGGCAACCCGGAACAGGCCTTTCAGTTCTTCCAGTGTCGGTTTGTCCGTGGCATCAGGGCTGGCTGGTGGGTAAGCCTCGGAAAAGTGCTGGGACAGGATCTTCCGCAGCCGCTGTGGGTCTACTTTGTCGAGATGCTGTTGCAGAATGCTGCTTGCCTGTTCCGGAGCCCGGATGGCCAGTGGCCGGTTATGTACCAGGAACATGAAGGTATGCACCAGATCACTCAGTTGGGCTGGGCGCAACGCACCGGACTGGGTTCTGACGGTCAGGCCGCTCTCGGTCAAGGTCTGGTTGTATTGATCAGGTCGAGCAATGTCGGCATGGAGTACCCGTACCTGCACATCGGCTTGCTGACTCAGCGGCGCCAAGGTGTCGGTCGCCCGGCTGCGGGCGGATTCATTATAGTCGGCCCCCACCACCAGCAAGGGGTAGTCGGCCAGATGCTTGCCGCGTAAGGTGTGCTGGATGATGTACTCGGCCAGCCGCTTCAACGCGCTGCCGTCGCCGCATCCTATGTCTGCAATGCCGGCAGGTTGGCGGTTCAGTGGGGTATCGTTGAACAGTCGACGGATGATCTTTTCTGAGATCTCCCGCGAGGCGGGCCCAGAGCCGGCGCCGCTGGAGCCATAGATATTCATGACCCGGTCGATGTGTCGATCGTGTGCGACGCCCAATGGGTCTGGGTTGCCGAACAACAGCTCTTCCAGCACGGCATAAGAGCGTAGATACGAGGCGGGCAGGGCGGCATAGGGGGCGGCGATGGGGCGGTGGATCACGCCTTCAGCACTGAGGCGGATCTGTTGGCCGTCCGGGCTGCGCTCCAGCATGCCCAGGCGGTGCATCAACTGCCATGCGGCTGTCAGGAAATCGGGCGAGGCATGGGGCCAGCTGGTGGTTGAATCGACCCATGCCAGCGGGTCACTCATCTGCTCCAGGATGGCCGGTGCGACTTTGCTTTGCCTGTCGCCCCGCTGTTCAAAAACAGGCATGTCCAGCGCGATCCAGGTCGGGCCCGCCAGCAGGCCATCCATGGCGGTCTGCAGCTGGCAGCGTACCCGTTTGGAGATCGGGTCTGTGCCGGTGCGCAATGGCCAGCCAGACTGGCTGGTCTGCACCAGATCGACATACAGTGCGACGTAAGCCGGGTTTTGCAGGCGACCATGGCATAGCGCATGGGCGTGCTGCAACATATCCGATGCGCTGGCCAGGCGGTTGAACAAGGCGCGATGTTGCTCGACATAGGCCACGGCACAGGCACCACTCGGGGTCAATTGATAGTGGGCGGTTTCATCGCCACGATCCAAGATCAGCCAGCCTGTCAGGGCGATCAGATTCAGTGCGCCCCACAGCATGCCCAGGTTGGGGGTGGGGTCGCTGCTACGTTGCCGGGCAAAAGCCAGCATGCCGCGAGGCTCGCCCGCCTTCAGATCGGCAAAGGCACCCGCTGCCACCAGTTTGGTCAGGGTCGGGATCAGTACCACTCCGTTCGCCCAGCCGCAAGCATGGGTGTAGGCCAGTACGCGGCGGGCGTCTTCCAGCCCGATCCGGATGCAGGTGAGGCCATCCTGCTCGTGGTGGGTGATGGGGCAGGCGGACTCTGTCACCTCTACCGTCAAGCCTGCAGTGGGCGGGATACCCAACGCGCGATAGGTGTCGGTGGGGTGGGAGCATAAGTAGTCGGTCAGTTGTTGGCTGAGTGATGCCAATGTATCTGCAAGTGTGGTGGTGGTCATTGGGTTTCTCGATTTCTCAAGGTTCGGATGGATCAGACCAGGCTGTGGCTGGCCAACCGGCTGGCGACAAAGGCGGCCAGGGCACCGATGGTGGGGTGATCCCAGGCAGCGGACGAATCCACCTGCACGCCATAGGTGTCGGTCAGGGACATCATCAATTCAATCGCCAATATCGAATCCAGGCCGATATCGGCAAAGGTGGTGTGCCCATTCAGCTCGCCCGATTGGTGCGGGATGCGCGCCCGCAGCCACCCCACCAGCCAAGCCTGGATGGCCACCTCCTGTTCGGTGCATGGTGTCGGCTCTGGCATCTTGACCGATCTGTCGAACGCGGGCATGGCCACGGCAGCTCGTGGTGCTGGGGGCGCGTCTTGTAACCAGGCGTCCGGTTGTTGCAGGGCCGGAGGGAGAGTCTGTTCGATGTCCTGCAGGGATTCGGTCAGTCGCGCCACCTGCTTGTCCAACATGGCGCGAGTAGGCAGGGCCTGCCGCAGGTCGGCCTGGCGCAGGCTGTTTTCGATCGCCTGCTCGTATTGGGCGCGGGCCCAGGTGAGCGCGGCATCGTCAAAGGTTTTGGATTGCGCAGCTTGCTCCACCACAGCCAACAACAGACCCCATTGCGCGATGTTGCCCAGCCAGTAGTGCGCCCAGTGTGTGGCGTCGGTCTCAGTGCCCAGCTGGTCAGCGGCACGCAGGCTGTCGTGCAGAATCTGGTCTGCCATGTGCCGGATGTCGGCGGCAATGGCGTGCCCGCCCAGCTTGCCGTCGATGTATTGCAGCAAGGTGTCGCCTCGATTGAGGACCCGGCTGCCCAGGTGCATCAGCAATGTCTCGGTCGGCCCCTCGAAAATACGTGTCAGACGGGCATCGCGCAGCATCTGCGGCACCAGATTGGTTTCGATATAGCCACGACCACCCAGGGCCTGCATCAGCTCATCAGTGGTCTTCCAGAGCAGCTCTGAGCTGAGTACCTTGCAGATCAGCAGGCTGTCTTCGGGCACACCAAAGCCTTGATCGATGTCGTGTGCGAGCCGCTTGACCAGTGCGGACAGAGCATCCGTGCGCTGCACCCATTCGCCCAGGCGTTGCCGGGTCAGGACATTGTTCAGCAGCAGGCCCGTGCTGACCTGGCGACGCTCAGCATAGCGGTGCAGCAACTGGATGCAGCGTTTCATACCGCCCACGCCGGTGGCCCCAAACCCCAGTCGGGCAAAGTTCATGGTTTCCTGTGCGATGTCCATGCCGGCACCGTTCGCCCCCAGTCGGTGGGTGTCGCTGACACAGGCATCTTCCAGGTACACGGTGTTCTGGATCATGCCCCGGACACCCATGGTCAGCTCTTCTTCTCCCATGCGTAATCCTGGCGTGCCTTGCAGCACGGCAAATCCCGTCACCCCACTGCCATCTGCTTGTTTGGCAAACACATTGATCACACCAGCCCAGGCTGATGAACCACTCCAGCTTTTCTGCCCGAACAATGACCACTCTCCCTGGCCGTTCAGGCTGGCGGTGGCTTGAATGGCGCGGGGGTTGGACCCGGCGCCAGGCTCGGTCAAGGCGAAGGCCGCCAGCATGCGCCCAGTGGCCAATTGTGGTAGCAGTGCTTGGCGTAGCGCGGGTTGGGCATGTTGCAGAATGGGACGGATGCCCAGGGTGTTGTTGAGGCCGACGAAGAAGGCCAGGGTCAGATCGATCGAGGCCAGCTGTTCGACCACCCGCAGCATGTCGGTGGTGGACAACCCCAGCCCGCCATATTCCGCCCCGATCTGCATGCCCAGCAGGCCGCGATTGCCCAGATCCAGCACAATATGCGGGGGAATGGTGCGGCGCTCGTCAATGGTGCGTGAATCGATGCGGGTGCGGGCGTAGTCCCGCAGCCAGGTCAGAATGGCATCGACATCTGTCTGAGATGGTGCCGGTATCGATGTGGTCTCCCCGCTGGGGGCGACCCAAGCCGCCGGCAGCGTGCCATTGTCCCAGTGGTGCAACACCTTCAGCTGGCTTTCACAGAGCATGGCGCGGCAGGTGCTACGCCTGACCTTACCGCTGGATGTTTTGGGCACCCCGCCCGGCTGAACCAGGATCACTGCACTGGGGCTGATTTCATGCCGTGCCCAGATTGCATCACGGATGCCACGGGTGACCTGTTCCAGATCCCCTTTCCGCTGGGTGCGTTCCATTTCCGCTACGATCACCAATTTCTCGGTGTCGTCATGGTCGAGCGTGAACGCTGCACAACCATTGGGGACGACCATGGACTGATGGCTGATGACGCTATGTTCGATATCCTCCGAATAGTAATTGCGTCCGGCGATGATGATCATGTCTTTCAGACGACCCGTGATATACAACTCGCCACGGTGGAAAAATCCCAAATCGCCAGTGCGCATGAATGCCTGGGTGCTTTCACCAACGAGGGCTTGCTGAAATGTCGCTGCAGTTTGCTCGGGTTGCTCCCAATAGCCGGGGGCAACACTCGGCCCGGCGACACAGATCTCCCCGATCACGTCTTCCCCGCAGCATGCATGGGTCTGAGGATCGCGTACCTTGACCAGTTGCTGCCCCATTGGCATGCCGACGCTCATCAATTCACGATCAGCCTGAACGGCGGCGGCTGCGGCCTGGTCGAGACCATCGAATGCCCGATTGATCTGCAGCCGTTGTTGTTGCAATGCAGCGAGATCGACATGCAAGGTATGGAGTGGGTCTGGTCGCCGCCGGCCTGTGACAATCAGCGTGCCTTCCGCCAAGCCATAACATGGCACGAGGCTGGCCGGGTCGAAACCCACTGCGCCAAAGCGCTGGCTGAACTGTTGCATGGTGCTGGGTTTGACGGACTCGGCGCCGCAATAGGTCGTGTTGAGTGAGCTGAGATCCAGCCCCGTCAGTTGCTCGTCCGAGACACGTCGGCAGCACAAGCTGTAGGCGAAATTCGGCGCACCGGTCAGGTCGGCCCGATACTGGCTGACGGCGCGCAGCCACAGATACGGGTGCTGGATGAACCGCTCCGGCGCCATCAACACGCTACGATAGCCACGGTACAACGGGGTCAGGATGCCGCCGATGAGGCCCATGTCGTGATAGGGCGGCAGCCAGCTGACCATGGTGCTGTGGTCATGGCCTCCGACACACTCCAGAATCAACCCCAGGTTGTGCAGGATATTGGCGTGGGTCACCATCACTCCTTTTGGGGTGCCGGTGGTGCCTGATGTGTACTGCAGGAAGGCGATCTGTGAGGGTGATACAGTGGCAGCAACAGGTAGCGGGTTCGCATCGATCGTGCTGACATCCAACAAAGGAATGCGATGCGCGGCGGTGTCTTGCAACAGCTTGGCAAAGCGCTCACTGTCGCTGCTGGTGCAGATGATGGCGGTCGCACCGGCGTTGTCGAGTATGCCGACTATACGTGGAACATGCTGGCGATTGCGGGGTGGGAACACCGGCACCGCAACGGCACCGGCGTAGAGTACCCCGAAAAAGCCGATGACATAATCCAGCCCCGGCTGACAGAGCAACAGCACCCGGTCGTTGGGCGCGATGCCTTGCTGGATGAGCCTGCCAGCAACCTGTCTCGCGGCCTGGTCGAGCTCGGCGTAGCTGAGCGGGGTGGCAGTTTCCGCATCTGCTGGGCCGTTCAAGAACACATAGGCGGTCTTGTCGGGTGTGGTGTCAGCGCGAAGTTGCAACAATTCGTTCAAAGTAGTGGGAAAGGCGCGGATGGTCATGGTGTCGAGGTCAGTCATCAAATGTCGGGGAGAGGCTGTGTGGTCTACGCCGCATTGAACATCGCGGGGTTGCGCCCGCTGCCTTGCAGGTGCAGGTTGAAGTTGGCGGCAAAACAGCGGTGATCATGAAACGAGCTGGCCAGCCGATGGCCATATTCGACCACGCCGCCGTTGATGGGATGGCGTTCCTGTTGATAGGCCGCCAGCGCCGTGGGCAGCGTGATCTGGCCCTGGAAATACTGATCGAGCAAGGATGACAGGCAGCCGGCGTCTTCAATGGCGAGATTCATGCCTTGGCCGGTGATGGGGTGCACAGTGTGGATTGCATCACCCAGCAGCACCATATTACCGCCATGGTAGCGATCGATATTCACCGAACCGATCGGGATGCCCTTGAAGTCGCGAGTGTCGGTGACCATGGCGATGGCATCATCGCTGGCGGAGGAAACGAATGTCCGCAGACGGGTGCGCAGGGCTTCGCCACTGGTGTCTTGCAGCAGGGTGCGGGCTTCTTCGCGTGGAAAGCAGATCACCAGGCGGGTTTGATCGCGTGCAACCGGGTAGAAATAAGCCAAGCCTCTGCCGGAATCGATATACAGGCGATTGCGCTGATCGACGCTGGTGGTCAGTGGGAACGTGGCGAAGTACATGGGCTCGTCATATACCTGACGGTTACTTTGTACGCCAAGCCAACGGCGAACCATGGACGATACGCCATCACACCCCACCACCACCTGTGGGTGCAACTGTTGACCATCGCTGAGGGTGACGTTGCTGATGTGGTCTGGCTCGCTGTATTCAACATCGGTCACACGGGTCTGGTAGAGCAGCCGGACATTGGGCAGCTGGGACTCGATCTGTTGCAACACCATGCGCCGCAGGTGTTCACAGGGGATCAGGATGAAATAGCCGCGCTCATTGATATAACGGTAGTCGATGGTGGCCATGAGTTCGCCGTCATGGAACACCTCGACTTCATGCCGTACCCGCCCGCCATGGGCGAGTGTGGCCGGAAGCAGACCCAGATCATCGAGCACCTGGATGCCAGCCGGTTTGAGCAGATCCGCTCCATTCAGGTTGCGCTCCCGCGAGGCTTGCTCCACCACCGCCACTCGATAGCCCTGCCTGCCCAGTGCATAGGCAAGAACCGCACCACCAATGCCGCAGCCATTGATCAGCACATCGATTTTGTCTTGTTTCATACCGAGATCTCCAATTCGTTCCGGCGGAACAGTTGAATCATGCGTTGCATGCTTTGTAGATGCAGCTTGGGGGACACCACCTTGGCACTGCGGAGTCCGAATTGTGTCGTCCACTGTTGCGCCAGCCGGTGCTGACTGGCGGGGGTGGCATCCAGGGCCAATGCCTGTTCCTGCATGCTGTGAAGCTTGGCCATGGCCTGGCTTGCGGCCAGCCGAGCTGCCGGGCCCTGTAAGATGGCGTGATGACCCAACGCGATCTGCTCCGCGCCCAGTTGATCGATGCAGGCCAGCGAGCGGCGATAGGCGGGTACATCCTGAAAGACCAGTGGCAGCCATTGCCCCTCGCCTTGCCATTCACCCAGGGCGTCGGAGACGAACAACAGCCCCAGCGCCTCACAGTAATAGCCCTGCTGGCAAACGCTATGGCCAGGCAAGGGAATGGCGCGGATCTGCATGCCTTGCCCGATGTCGAGCGCATGGGTGGGCAACAGCACATGCAAGGGCACGTCGGCAAGAGGGTGCCGATCAGCCAGTGGCACCGGTTGGTAGCAGGCAGAGGCTTCGTCATCCAGCATGCGGATCACCTCGATGGCAGAGGGGCGTTGCAGCGCATCGGCGGTGCGTATCGAGCCCATGACCTGAACCCACGGCATCCGTGATTTGAGCGTCATCAGCAGGCTGCAGTGGTCATAGTGGGAGTGGGTGATCAACCAATGGCGCAGATGGCGGATGCCACCATATGGGGCGAGCAGGCTGTGCAATTGCTGCCAGACTCGATCAGTCATGCCGGAGAGCCCGCCTTCGATCAAGGTAGCGCTGTCTTGGTTCACAATCAGATACAGTGGTATCTCTGGGGTACCCAGCACAGCCAGGTGCGGGTGTTGCCAGCCGATTTTGGTGTGGGTCATCTTGTCAGCTCCGATACAAGGCAGCGGCCCAGGTTGCCCCAGAGCCATAGGTCACCAGCAGATTGAGTTGGCCGGGGGGCATGCGCCCTTGCTCGCGCGCCATTGCCAGGGCGACAGGGAAGGCGGCGCTGGCCATGTTGCCAAGCTGGTCAACCGTCTGCATGCAGCGCTCTGGCGGCAGGCCCAGCTCGGCACAGACTGCTTCGAGAATGCGCAGATTCGGTTGATGCGGGATCACCAGACCGATGTCGGACAAAGTGAGCTGGTGCCGGGCCAACAGCGCACGGCAGGATTCGACGATGCGGCGGGTGGCATCCTGAAACATGTCTGCCCCACGCATGCGGAAACAATGCCGCCCAGCGGCCAGATCATCTGCATCGATGAAGTGCGGGCGTTTTGTGCCGGGCGCCTGGGTATGGAGCAGCTCGAACTGGCTGCCATCCGCCCCCAGCAGGATATCCAGCAATCCAGGCCCCGCCTTGCTGGCGGGTTGCAACACCATCGCTGCCGCCCCGTCACTGAGCAGGATGGACAAATTGCGTCCTTCATTGCTGGTGTCCAGGCGGCGCGACAAGGCTTCTGCGCAAATAAGCAGCACATTGCGGTACACGCCGCTGGCGAGAAAATGGCGGGCGATCTCCAGGCCATACAGCCCAGCGCTGCACTGGGCGCGGATATCGAAACAAGGGATCGGACGCAACCCCAGCCGTGGCTGGATATAGCAGGCCTCGGAGGGGTCGTGGTAATCGGGGGATAGCGTGTTGACGATCAGCAGATCGATCTCGCTTGGTTGCACACCCGCTTGTGCCATGGCCCGCTCCGCCGCAGGGCAGGCCAGGTCTGCCAGGCATTGCTCGGGAGCCAGATAACGGCGGGCAACCACACCTGTCCGGGTGCGGATGAACGCATCATTGGTGTCGATGAAGCGGGCGACCTCATCGTTGCTGACCACCCGCTCCGGCAGGCAATAGCCGAGCCCGGCAATCGTCACACTAGGCTGCATATGACGCTCCTTCCGGGCCGATGGCGGTATGACCCCACCGCCAAAGCTGTGCGCCAAACCCCCAGCCCGCGCCCGCCCCGGCGATGATGACCAGATCGCCAGGTTTGATCTTGCCCAGCCGGATCGATTCGAACAGCGCCATTGGCACCGATGCGGAAACCAGGCAGGCACAGTCTGACAGCCTGATCACATAGCGTTCGGGAGAGAGGCCTAGTTTCTGCGCCCACGCCTCGACCAGGATCTTCGACGGTTGGTGGAAAACCATGGTGTGGATATCGTCTGCACGATGGCCTGTCTTGCGCAGCAATTGATTGACCATGTCTGGAATGGTCTCTGGCATGAATCGCGCAATGGCTTCCTGGGCTTCCGGTTTCAGCGTGAAATAGGCACCAAATTGATCGGCGTAGGCGTCAGGCGTCGCTGCAGTGTCAGCGGCCTTGGGGTAGCGCCACTGCACGGTGGCGAGGTCATAATGCTGGGCATCGCTGTGATAGACCGCGTCCACCCAGTCTGCCGTCACCTCATCGGCATTGGCAGCGGTCAACACCGCTGCTGCCGCACCATCACCGAAATTGGTCGAGGACTTGCAGGTGTAGTCCACCAAAGCTGACATGCGCTCTGTCGAGCAGATCAACGCACGTTGGATTCGCCCTTGCTTGATCAGATTGACCGCTGTCTGCATCTGGAACAGAAAGCTGGCACATTCCACTTCGATATCTGCGTGCAGTGCGCGGTGTGCGCCCAGTTTGGCTTTCAGCAGGCCCGACAGCCGGGGGGCGAAATGGCGGCTGTCGGTGGTGCCATCATGTGAAACAAATGGCGAGGTGATATTCGTCAACACCAGATCGAGCTGCGCAGCCTCGATGCCTGCGTAGTCCAAGGCTCGGGCCGCTGTCTGCCAAGCCAGGGTCAGCTCCGATTCGCCGGCTGTTTCATCCACCACATAGCGGGATTCGATCCCCCAGAATTGCCACCAGGCTGGCTGGATACCTTCGATCCGATCAAAAGCCGGGTCATCGTTCCGTAACAGGCGCGAGGGAAGGGTGTAGGCCAGGCTGGCCATCTGAACGGCTGGGGTCATGCGTCACTCCATCACGAAACAGCCAACACGCGACTTGAACACATCGAGCGTGAGAGCCAATTGATTGGTACCACTCGAACGGCCAGACTGCCGCAGCCGGTCTGCCAGCCAAGCGGGGAATTGGAAGAGCATTGGGACATCAGTGGACGCGTGCTCGATCATGATGTGATCGGCACGATGAGCCCACGTCTGGTGAGGTAACCACGGGCTGAGCCAGGATTCGCAGAACAGGCGGTCAACCGGGCCATCCTGCGAGCTGAGCACTGACTCGATGATGGTCTCGAAGACACGCCCGACCTGGGCGGGGTGTGCGGCAAAGCGCTGGGCCTGGGCGTCGTAGCAGCTATCCAACCGGGCGTAGCAGCCGGTATCGTGTATCTGCGCAACAGACAGTGCCGGGGCACTTACCAATGGTGGAATGCCCAGCTCGCCATAGGCTGCACGATGAGGCCGGCGCCCCGAGGTGAGCACAATGGCCCCCGCGCCATCGCTGAATCCACTGCCTGCGACCTGGGCGACATCGGCCAGGCATTCTGCCCGGACAACCAAGGCACGACGGTAGCCCAATTGGCGGCAGTAGCTTTGCGCGATGTCCAACGCGAACGACCAGTCCGCATCCAGCAGGTCGAAGACCACCGCATGGCTGGCGCGCAGATCACGTTGAATAGGGTGGCTGAGCCTGGGCCCGGCAATGTTGGCGGCTGTTGCCACCCGGCTGGGCGAAATCGACAGGCTGATGATCAGATCGATTTCCGAGGGGAGGGTACGGGCTTGCGACAATGCCTGTCGCGCCGCTTTGACGGCATAGTCGCTGGCCAGTGCGTTGGGGTTGGGTGGGGTATCCGGCAAGGCAATGCCGGCGCCAAGAATGTTCACTGCACTTTCCTTCCTTGATACAAGATTCACTACGCCCCGCACTGGGTTTCGGTAGTGCGGGATGGACACAAACGGCTTTCAATCCACTGGGGGGCGTTCAACCCCGCCCAGATTCTGTTGGTATGGCGCCACAACCCAGGTCAATGCAGGTTCTGAGGTAAGACCGGCTGCCCGGTGAGTCATATGGCAGGGTGGGGCGCGCCATCGGCACAACGCCTAGGCCATGGCTGCATGGCGCAATCGGAAGCGTTGCAACTTGCCTGTTTCATTGCGGGGCAGGGCGGTGTGATACTCGATCACCCGTGGGTACTTATATGGTGCGATTTGTTGTTTGACATACTGTTGCAGATCCTGGGTCAACTGCTCGGAGGGCTCGAAACCCGGCCTGGGCACGACGTGTGCGCACACCACCATGTTGCGGTCCGCATCTGGCTGCCCCACCACCGCACATTCCGCGACCGCAGGGTGTTGCAGCAGAATGTCCTCGATCTCGACAGGGGCGATGTTGTAGCCAGCGCTGATGATCAGATCATCGACGCGGGCCTGATAGAACAAATAACCGTCCTCATCCATGTAATAGGCATCACCGGTGAGATTCCAGCCGCCCTGCACATAATCCGCTTGGCGCGGATCATCGAGATATCGACAACCCGTCGGCCCTTTGACGGCCAATCGGCCTACCTGATAGGGCGGCAGTGGGCGGCCCAGCTCATCCACCACACGGGCCTGATAGCCTGGAATGGCCTTGCCAGTGGCCCCCGGGCGTACCTGCTGCTCATCGGCTGATACAAAAATGTGCAGCAATTCCGTGGCGCCGATTCCATCGATGAGTTCGATCCCCGTCAATTGTCGCCAACTGTTACGAGTGGAAACCGGCAGAACCTCGCCCGCCGAAACACACTTGCGCAGGCTGCGTAACTCGGCAGCCTTGGCCACCGCAGCCATGGCCCGATACGCGGTGGGGGCGGTGAACAGGACGCTGATCTGATGTTGTGCAATGGCGGTGCGCAACTGCTCTGGCGCACCTTTTGCCAGTAAGACGGTAGAGGCACCGATGCTGAGCGGAAACAGCAACAGCCCTCCCAGTCCGAAGGTAAACCCCAGCGGCGGGGAGCCCGAAAAGACATCTGTTGCGTCGGCTCGCAGAATGTACTGCGGGAAGCACTGGCAGATGGCCAACACATCGCGGTGGAAATGCACCGTGGCCTTGGGTTGCCCGGTGGTGCCCGATGTGAACGCAATCAGACAGGCATCGTCAGCCGCCGTCGGCACATTGTCGAAACAGCCATCCTTGCTTGCCATGAGCGCTTCCAGCCCCTGTGCCGACTCGTCATGGTAAAAACACACCGATTGCAGATCAGGGCAGGCCATTGCAGCCAATTGCAACTCATCCGCCCGGCTTGCTTCGCAGATTGCATGTGAAATCCGCGCTTTCTGCACGATCTGTCGTAACTCCTTGGCGCGCAGCAAGGGCATGGTCGTCACCGCGACCCCCCCAGCCTTGACCACGCCAAACCAAGCCGCTGCCAGCATAGGGTGATTCGCCCCGCGTAACAGCACGCGATTCCCCGCTACCAGGCCCATGTCTTCACGCAATACCTGGGCAATGCGATTGGCCTGTGCCAGTAGCATCCGATACGTCCAGCAGCCACCCTCCTCAAATCGCAGCGCCACCCGATCCCCCCAACCACGGACATGGACGGCATCGTCGAGCAACGCTGCAGCACAATTCACTTGGCTCGGAAACTGCAGTTCGGGCAGATCAAATAGACATTCCGGCAGTTGATCAGGCGGGGGAAGCCCGTCTCGTGTAAACGTATCCAGGTGGGCGGTGTAATTCATTGTTCCAGTTCCGTGGTTTTCAGCTGCTTATCCGATATCTTGAGTGGCGGTGAGAGGGTGGTATCTGCTATATAAAAGTCTATTTGACTTTTCGCATTTAAATGAATTTGAAATGCGCCAATTTGATAGGCGAGATCAGCATAAGAGAAGGCTAAATTGTTGTAAATTCAAATGATATATTTTATATATTTGTTGTATTTGTATATAATAAACTTTGCTTATTTCTATTTGATTTTTTCGTTTTATTTCAATGATGCTCTATATTGTTTCAATATATTGTTTCGAAATTGATTGAATATCATGTGATTGAATGGCTGTTTTTTTGTGCTTTTGAGTAGATTGATGCTTGTTTGATCTTTGTCAAAGTCTGAGTGGTCTTTTGAAATTGTTTTGTCATGAAATGGAATGGTTGAGTAAATTGATTTGGTTTTAATGGCACAAGGCAAGAGGTTTTGATGAACGGTTGTGCAGATGGTGACAAGGCACCGCAAATCGGATGATGGATGAGGCGCGCCCCACCCTGCCAGATGAGACTTGACATCGCATTTTGATGGGTGTCATCATGGCTGCTATGACACTGCGATAGACGCGGTAGGGCTTCGGTAGCGAAGTCAATACAATGAATCGATGGAGAATCGACATGCAATACGATCTGATCATTTTCATCGGGCGTTTACAGCCCCTGCACAACGCGCACCTGCATATCGTTCAGACTGCGCTGTCTCAAGCCAACCGTGTGTTGGTGCTGGCTGGCTCCAGCAACAAGCCTCGTACCATCAAAAATCCATTCACCTTCGATGAACGCGCCATCATGCTGCACCATTGCCTGGATGCCGAAGAGCGTGGGCGTGTGGCCATCAAGCCATTGCGTGATTTTCTCTATAACGAAGCACAATGGCTCAAGGTGGTGCAGCAGGCAGTGGCGGACGAGAATCTGCCAAAAGGTGCTCGCATCGGCCTGATCGGCCACAGCAAGGATGCATCGTCCTATTATTTGAAGATGTTCCCACAGTGGGAGCTGATCGAGGTGGAAAACCTGTCGGGTCTGAACGCGACCGAGCTGCGCGACATGATGTTCTGCGATACCAACCGGGATGGACACTGGATGCGCTTGGCCACCAAGGTGCCTGCACCAGTGGCGGCTTTCTTGCAGAGTTTTGCACAAAGCCCGGAATACGACAGCCTGGTGCAGGAATACACCTTTACCCGTGATTACAAAGCTGCCTGGGCTCATGCGCCGTATCCGCCTACCTTCATGACGGTGGATGCAGTGTTGACTTGCTCTGGACATGTATTGCTGGTCAAACGCCGTGCACAACCCGGTAAGGGGCTGTGGGCCCTGCCGGGCGGCTTTGTCGGGCAGACCGAGACCACCGAGCAGGCGATGATTCGTGAGTTGCGTGAGGAAACCCGAGTCAAGATCCTGCCATCGGTGCTGCGCGGCTCGATCAAGGCCAATCGCTTGTTTGATCACCCCGATCGAAGCCTGCGGGGCCGTACCCTGACCCAAGCGTTCCACATCGATTTTCCAAGCGGACAACTGCCTGAAGTCAAAGGTGGGGACGATGCCGAGAAGGCGAAGTGGTTCCCCATCGCAGAGCTGGCATTGCTGGAGCCGGCCATGTACGAAGACCACGCTGAGATCATCAGCTATTTCCTAGGTATTGCCTAAACACTCGCGGGACAGACCCGCGTTTTACAGCCCTGAAACCGTTGGAGGTTCATTATGTTCGACAATATTCTGCTGAATACCGATTCCTATAAAGCATCTCATTTCCTGCAATACCCCGCTGGGGCTGATGCCATGTTCAGCTATATCGAGTCCCGAGGTGGAGCGTGGGACAAGCTGGTGTTTTTTGGCCTGCAAAGCATTTTGAAGGAGTATCTGGGCAAGCCCATCACCCATGCCATGGTTGACGAGGCTGCCACGTTTTTCCAGGCGCATGGCGAGCCATTCAATGCCGTGGGTTTTCATCGCATCGTCGATGAGCTGGGAGGCTTTCTGCCGATCCGGATCAAGGCTGCGCCTGAAGGGCTGGTGGTGCCAACCCGGCAGGTGCTGGCCACCATCGAATCCACCCATCCTGATTTCTTCTGGGTCGGCTCTTATTTCGAACCACTGTTGTTAAGAGTGTGGTACCCCGCCAGCGTTGCGACTCAGAGTTATCATCTGAAACAGTTGATCCGTCACTATCTGGACATCAGCTGTGACAACCCGGATGGCGAGCTGCCGTTCAAATTGCATGATTTCGGTGCGCGCGGCGTATCCAGCACTGAGTCATCTGCCCTGGGGGGCATGGCGCATCTGGTCAATTTCATGGGCAGCGATACCGTGATGGGTGTGGTGGCCGCCAAGCGTTATTATGGGGTGGAGATGGCCGCCTATTCGATCCCGGCGGCGGAGCACTCCACCATCACCAGCTGGGGGCGGGCTGGCGAGGTGGCGGCCTACCAGAACATGTTGACCCAATTTGCCAAGCCGGGCAGTCTGGTGGCGGTGGTGTCTGATTCCTATGATATCTATCACGCCGTTGAACACATTTGGGGTGACACCTTGCGGCAGGCTGTCGTGGATTCCGGGGCGACTGTGGTGATCCGCCCGGACTCGGGCGACCCGGCAACCGTGGTGTTGAAATGCGCCCATTTGCTGGATGCACGCTTTGGCAGTACCGTGAATGGCAAGGGGTACAAGGTGCTCAAGCATGTGCGACTGATCCAGGGGGATGGTATCAACCCAAGCAGTGTGCGCGCCATTCTGGATGGCCTGCTGGCTGCTGGGTTCAGCGCCGAGAACGTGGCATTCGGCATGGGCGGCATGCTGCTGCAAGGTTTGAACCGCGACACCTTGAAATGGGCCATGAAATGCTCTGCCATGCGCATCCAGGGTGAATGGGTGGATGTCTACAAAGACCCGGTCACTGACTCGGGCAAGCGCTCCAAGCGAGGTCGTATTTCACTGTTTCGCAATCAAGACGGCGAATATCGCTCGTTGCGGGTTGATGAGGTGATACCCGAGGGCTTTGATGAGGTGCTGGTACCGGTCTGGGAGAACGGCCAGTTGCTGCGGGACTTCAGTTTCGATGAAGTCCGCGCCAATGCGGTGTGAATCGCGCCAAGCCGTGTCGCTGACACGGCTTTTTTCATGGAAGGGATGATACATGTTTCAGATGATGTTTGATTGGCTGAACATGCCGGCATTGGTTGCCTGGGGTGCGCCCATGTCCTGGGCCGAGGTGCTGGGCTTTGTCACGGGCATTGCCTGCGTGGCGCTGGTATGGCGGCAGAACATCTGGAATTACCCGATTGGTATCGCCAACAGCGCATTGTTGCTGATGCTGTTTGTCGATGCGCGTTTGTTCGCGGATGCGATATTGCAGATCCTGTTCATCGCATTGGGCTTGCGAGGTTGGTGGGAGTGGCTGCATGGCATTCATGGCGAAGGGCCGTTGCAAGTTGCGCGGGCAGGGCACCGCGAACTGTGGCTGGCGGCGCTGATTGGCCTGGCATTACAGGCTGTGATGTGGCCAGCCTTGTGGTATGTCAAAGGTGGTGCGCCTTTCCTGGATGCGTTGGTGACTTCACTGAGCCTGGTCGCACAGGGGCTGATGAACCGCAAACGGCTGGAAAGCTGGCTGGTGTGGGTGGTGGTCGATCTGGTGTCGATTCCGCTCTATGTCAGTAAAGACCTGTATCTGGTCGCCCTGCTGTATGGTTTGTTCCTGGTCATGGCCTGCCATGGGTTTGTGGTCTGGCGCCGTGCACTGGGGGATCAGCAGGAGAGCGGATTGGTACTGGAGCCTGCCGATGGTCAAGCTTGAGCCCACCTTTCGTCATGGCTTGGTGATCGGTAAATTCTACCCACCCCATGCCGGACACTATTACCTGATCCGCACCGCAGCCAGCTATTGCCAGCAGGTCACAGTGGGCGTGTTGCCGGGCTCGGGTGAATCCATCGCATTGGCTGACCGGCTGGCCTGGATGCGGGAAGACCTGGCAGACTGCCCACATGTCATCGTCGTGGGCCGCCACGACGATACGCCAGTGGATTATCACGACCCGGCCATCTGGGATGCACATGAGGCCCATTTCCGTTGGGTGGTTGCGGAGGCCAACCGGCAACGGCTGGCGCCGCTGCAGCCGGTGGATGCGGTGTTTGCCTCCGAGCCATATGTGGTGGAGCTGGCCAGGCGTTTCCAGGCCGTGCCGGTCTGCCTGGATCTGCCTCGGGTCAGTTATCCGGTTTCCGGTACGGCAGTGCGGGCGTCGCCCATTTCGACATGGTCACGGCTGACAGCTCCGGTCAAAGCTGCCTTATGTAAACGGATTGTGGTACTGGGCGCGGAATCGACCGGCACCACCACCTTGGCCTGCGATCTGACGCAGGCACTGCAGGCCAGAGGCGGCGTGTGGGCGGCGACGCAATGGGTGCCCGAGTTTGGCCGCGAACACACCTGGAATAAATTGGCGATGGCGCAAGGGCTGGCGCTCTTCAATCATCGCCCACGGCCCGGTGTGGCTGATCTGGACTGGCACAGCGACGAATTCACCTTTATCGCGGCCACGCAGACCCAGCGTGAGGACTGGGCCGGCAGACAAGGCAGCCCTGTTTTGATCTGCGACACCGATGCGCTGGCCACCACCATCTGGCATGAGCGCTATATGGGCAGCGCCTCGGCGGCATGCTGTGACGTGGCTGCCCGCATGCCGCCGAGGGCATTGTATCTGCTGACCGACCACGAGCATGTGCCATTTGAAGACGATGGACTGCGCGATGGAGAGGAAATTCGCGCCTGGATGACAGAGCGTTTCTGTGAGGTGTTGCAGGCACAATCCGTGCCTTGGTTGAAAATCACCGGCAGCCGTGAGTGGCGCTTGCAGCAAGCATTACAGGCGATTGATCAGGTGCTGGCAGCGGGCTGGGAGTTCGCCCAGCCCCTGGGGTGATGCCTGGGTGCGGTATCAACAGCACCCAGCAGCCATGTGAGTAGTCCTCAGGCTGGCTTACCAGATGCGGATGCGCTCCGCTTGCGGCTTGAACATCTTATCGCCTTGCTTGGTACCGAATGCCTCGTGGAAACTGTCGGTATTCAACGCGGCCCCATTGGTGCGGAAATGGCCAGGTGAGTGCGGGTCGCTGACCAGTAGCTTCAGCATCAGCGGCTCACGCAGCTTGGCACGCCAGCCCTGCGCCCAGCCCAGGAAGAACCGTTGATCACCTGTGTAGCCATCGATCTTGGGGGCAGGTTGCCCATTCAGTGATAGATGATAGGCCTTGTAGGCGATCTGCAGGCCGGATAGATCGGCAATGTTCTCCGTCACCGTCAATCGGCCATTGACGAACTTGCCTGGCAGCACCTCATAGCGGTTGTATTGGGCTACCAGTTGATCCGCCAATTTCTCGAATGCGGCACGATCCGCCGGCTGCCACCAGTTCACCAGGTTGCCATTGCCATCGAATTTACTGCCCTCAGTATCAAACCCGTGGCTGATCTCGTGCCCGATGATGGCGCCAATCGCACCGTAGTTGACGGCATCATCCGCTTCGGCATTGAAAAATGGTGGCTGGAGGATGGCAGCCGGGAACACGATTTCGTTCTGGTTGGGTGAGTAATAGGCATTGACAGTCTGTGGCGTCATGCCCCATTCCTCTCGATCGACCGGCTGGCCCAGGTGCGCCAGCTGGAAGTCCTGCTTGAAGCGCTGGACACGCAGCATATTGCCTGCCAGATCGTCATCCTTGATTTCCAGCTTGCTATAGTCGCGCCACTTATTGGGGTAACCAATCTTGACTTGATATTTGCTCAGCTTCTCGCGGGCCTTTTCTTTGGTGGCCGGGGTCATCCAGCTCAGGTTGTCGATGCTCTGACGATAGGCGGTCATCAGGTTCTCCACCATCTGTTCGACCCGCTTTTTCGAGTCGGCTGGGAAGTAACGCTCCACATACAGCTTGCCCAATGCCTCGCCCAAGCTGCCCTCCGCTGCTTCGACGGCTTTCTTGATCCGTGGTTTTTCCTGTGGGGTGCCGGACAAGGCTTGATCATGGAACTTGAACGCCGCCTCTTCAAAAGGCCGGTGCAGATAGGGCGCCGCATTATCCAGCAGGCGGACTTTCAAATAGGTCTGCCAGGTCGCCAGCGGTGCCTTGGCCAGCAACTTGGCCAGTCCCGCCATGTAGCTGGGCTGCTCGATATTGGCTTCGCCAGCCGTGGCGAGGCCTGCTGCATCCAGGAATACAGACCAGTTCATCCCCGGGGCCTCTTTGTTCAGGCGATCCAAGGCCCGTTTGTTGTAGGTCTTGGTGGCGTCCTGATTGGTCGTGGCATCCCAATTGACGGTTGCCAGCCGGGTTTCAAAAGCAAGCACATCGGCAGCTTTCTGCGAAGCGCGTGACTCACCTGACAGCGTCATGAGCTGGGTCAGATATTGTTGGTAAGCGGACCGCGCTTGTTTGAAACGAGCATCTTTCTTCAGGTAGTAATCCCGCTCCGGCAGGCCTAGCCCGGCCTGAGACATGTGCGCCAGATAGCGATCCGACTGTTTGCGGTCTTGTTGCACGTAGACATCGATTGGCCCGGACAACCCCGCCCGGCTCATCTCGCCCAATAAGCGAGCGAGTTCGTCTTTGTCTTTCAATGCGTCAATGCGATCGAGCCACGGTGAAATGGCAGACAAGGCCTGTTTCTGCACCGCATCGGTATTCATATAGGCGCGGTGGAATTTGGCGATCTTGTCAGCCTCGCTGCCAGGTGTTTGTTCCGCAGCGACCAACGCCAGGATCATATCCCGTAGCCGTTGCTTGGATTGCTCATTCAATACTGAAAAGGAGCCCCAGCCAGCTCGGTCGGCAGGAATCTCAGTCGTGGCCAACCAATTGCCATTGGCAGCCCGGAACAGATCATCCTGTGCACGGGTGTTGGGGTCGATGCCAGCCTGATCGACACCGGACTGGGCAAAGGCTGCGGGTGTGGCCCATAAGGCAGCCAGCAACAACGCTGTAAGCTTGTATTGACGCATTTTCAATCCTAAGTGGGGTGGGCAATGTGGGGAGTGGTCAGCATGCGCGCCCATTGGTTTCATTCTGCATGCTGGCCTACTTGGTGTTTACATGCTGGCCATGTGAGACATGACCGCGAAAAACGTTCATTTCAATTCGTCAGATCCTGCTGGTGCGGTTATAACATTGAATCCCCATCTTGCGGCAATGGGCGCACATCGTCTGTCGATGTATTGAAATGCGTTGGAAGTGCAATAGCCTCACCAAGCGCCATGGTGGCGCATTTGCCGATTGGTTCCAAAGAGGTCGGTCCGCCTGGGCGGCGGTATTTCTACCTCATCCATTCCTGCACTTAAAAAAAAACCGCCCGAAGGCGGTTTTCTGACTTGGTGTGTTTTACGCCTTGTAGCGGGCAACACCGTCGATCAGCTCCTGCTTGGCCGCTTCGACATCAGCCCAGCCTTGCACCTTCACCCACTTACCTTTTTCGAGATCCTTATAGTGCTCGAAGAAGTGTGCGATCTGAGACAGCAGCAGCTCAGGCAGATCAGCCGTGGTCTTGATGTCCTTGTACATCGGACACAGCTTTTCAACAGGTACGGCAACCAGCTTGGCATCGATGCCTGATTCATCCTCCATGCGCAGCATACCCAGCGCACGGCAACGGACTACGACACCAATCTGTAACGGGAACGGCGTGACCACCAGCACATCCACCGGGTCGCCGTCCTCGGACAAGGTGTTGGGCACATAGCCGTAATTGCAAGGGTAGAACATGGCTGTACCCATGAAGCGATCAACGAACATCGCACCGGTCTCTTTATCCAGTTCGTATTTGATTGGCGAGCTGTTGGCCGGGATTTCGATCACAACATTGAAATCATTGGGCACATCCTTACCGGCAGGAACGCGGTCGAGAATCATCTGTGTTACTCCGTGCTGTTTTCAGGAAAGCCAGACATTATACCAATGAACGCCTGATTGACATCACTTGCGCAAAATCAACTGGAATTTGCCATAGGCTGATAAAATACCGACCATTGTCCGTATCAAAGGCTTTCATTTCATGCTGACGCTCGACCGACTGATCGTGGAGTTCGACAAAGGATTGCGTACCCTGCTGGCACCCGCCCACACCATCCGCCCCTACCCGGATGAGCAGATCGATGAAGCCCCCCTGACCGAGGAAGAGAAGAAACACGCCGCCGCCCTGATGCGCATCAACCATGTCGGTGAGATTTGCGCCCAAGCTCTCTATCAAGGCCAAGCCCTGACCGCACGTGATCCTGCCACCCGTGAGGCCTTGGAGCACGCAGCCTGGGAGGAGACAGAGCATCTGGCCTGGACCGAGCGGCGCATTGCCGAGCTGGGCGGACGCAAGAGCCTCCTCAACCCGGTGTGGTATACCGGATCATTGACGATCGGCGTCGTGGCAGGGTTGATTGGCGACAAATGGAACCTCGGTTTCCTGGCGGAAACCGAACGCCAAGTATGTCGTCATCTAGATAGTCATCTAAGCAAGCTGCCGGAAGCCGATACCAAAAGTCGAGCGATTCTGGTACAGATGCGTGATGATGAAGCGCAGCATGCCGAGACAGCAATAGCGCATGGTGCCGCCAAGCTGCCGCTGCCGGTGCGGGGGCTGATGAAATTGTCATCCAAGGTTATGACCGGCACAGCGTATTGGGTATGAGTCCAACCAAGCCCGCCTGTTACCGGCTGGCTTGGTCACCCTGAATCATCAATCAGTTTTATTCAGCGATGATCTCAAAATCATGTGTGATGTCGGCAGTCTTGCCTAGCATGATCGAAGCTGAGCAGTATTTTTCAGCAGAAAGCTCGATTGCACGCTTCACAACCTCCTCTTTGAGCCCCTTGCCCTTCACCACGAAATGAAAGTGAATGCGGGTGAACACCTTCGGGTCGCTGTCGGCGCGATCAGCTTCGATCTCCACATGGCAATCCGAAACCTCATGCCGTCCTTTTTTCAGAATATGGATGACATCATAGCTGGTACATCCCCCCGTACCCAGCAGCACCATCTCCATCGGGCGAGGGCCGAGATTACGGCCACCACCTTCCGGTGGGCCATCCATCAATACGGCATGACCACTTTGCGTTTCACCCAGAAAGCTCACACCTTCCACCCACTTGATTCTTGCCTTCATACTTAACGCCCTTCTCAAAGATGCACTGGTTCGAGGATGAACTTCATTGTAACCAGAAACGCGGCAACCGGCATTCTGACTGGCAGTCATGTGCATTTGCACATGGTTTTTACACTGCACTGCACAAAAAAAGTTGCATTGTTTGTCTGAATCCGTATAATGAACTCAGCACTAAGACGTTACACGCAATGTGTGTTTTGGTGTTGTCTCCTCCATCCTCCTTCTTTGGTGGAATTTGGCGCAATCCCCAAGATTGCGCTTTTTTTTGTCTTGAGGCGGATTGGAGGAGGGGTTTAACGTAAGTGACCTGCGTTGGTTGCGCTGCAACAAACGAAATGTGCGATGCGATAAACCGGCCCCAAACGGATTTGGGGTAGGGGTTTTTGCACGCGCGTCTTTTCATTGACGCTTCGTTCGTTCCAGCTTACAATCCGCAACTTTCTCGAAATCTAGCTTATTGGAAGAACGAATGAAAACCTTCTCCGCCAAGCCGCATGAGGTGAAACGCGACTGGTTCGTCGTGGATGCCACCGACAAGGTGCTCGGCCGCCTCGCAGCCGAAATCGCTCGCCGCCTGCGTGGCAAGCATAAAGCAGAATACACCCCTCACGTTGACACTGGCGATTACATCGTTGTTGTGAACGTTGAGAAACTTCGCGTTACTGGCGCCAAGTTTGAAGACAAGAAATACTATCGCCACTCTGGCTACCCTGGCGGTATCTATCAGCGTACCTTCCGCGAAATGCAAGAGCAGTTCCCGGAACGTACCCTGGAGAAAGCTGTCAAGGGCATGCTGCCAAAGGGCCCATTGGGCTACGCCATGCTGAAGAAGCTGAAAGTATATGCTGGTGCTGAGCATCCGCACACAGCTCAACAGCCCAAAGTTCTGGACATCTAAGGGATTCGCACCATGATCGGTAAATATAACTACGGTACCGGCCGTCGCAAGAGCGCTGTCGCTCGCGTGTTCCTGGCTGCTGGCAAGGGTCAGATCATCGTCAACGGCAAGCCTGTTGATGAGTATTTCTCTCGTGAAACCGGCCGCATGATCGTGCGTCAGCCGCTGGAGCTGACCAACCATGTTGAAACGTTCGACATCAAAGTCAACGTGACTGGTGGCGGTGAAAACGGTCAAGCTGGCGCGGTTCGCCATGGTATCGCCCGTGCTTTGGTTGACTACGATGCCTCTTTGAAGTCTGCTCTGCGTAAGGCAGGTCTGATGACTCGTGATGCACGTGAAGTTGAACGTAAGAAGGTTGGTCTGCGTGGTGCTCGTCGCCGCAAGCAGTTCTCCAAGCGTTGATCGCCTGGTTGCCTTCAGCAAAAGCCGCCTTCGGGCGGCTTTTGTTTTGTGGCGTGATGGCTTTGCATCGGCAATGGCTTGGTAGCGCCATGAAAGAGGGCTGCGGAAATGCATGCATGGGTAATCCGTTTACGCGCAGTCGATCAGTGATCAAAGTGCATGGCTGAATGAGAGGCATCGACCACGGGTAACAAAGCTTGACTGGCACCCATTGCGATTGGCGCTGGGGCGACTGTGGTGGTGGCCTGTCGTCCATGTAAAGGGTGGTCACCTCCTATTGACGGCTACTCAGGTCATCCGTTGGTTGATGGCCTGATTTGAGTTGTGAAGCCTTACCCGTGGAATGTAAAGCGATGTCCATCTGGGGTGGTTTGGCGTGGTAGTATGTTGCAGTGCATCGAAATTTATTGGCAGGAGAGTCACAGTGATCAAGGTAGGTATTGTTGGGGGTACGGGATATACCGGTGTTGAGCTGTTGAGGTTGTTGGCTCGTCATCCGGAGGTGAAGCTGACTGCTGTCACCTCACGCAAAGAGGAGGGTATGCCTGTTGCTGAGATGTATCCCAGCTTGCGTGGTTGGGTGGATATTGCCTTCAGCGATCCCGCCAAGGCAGATCTGAAACAGTGTGATGTCGTCTTCTTTGCCACCCCGAATGGCATTGCCATGTCGCAGGCACAGGCCCTGCTGGATGCCGGGGTGAAAGTGATCGATCTGGCGGCAGATTACCGTATCAAGGATGTATCAACCTGGGAACATTGGTATGGGATGCAGCATGCCAGCCCCGGTTTGATTGCGGAAGCCGTGTATGGCTTGCCTGAGATCAATCGTGAGCAGATCCGCCAAGCGCGCCTGATTGCCAACCCTGGCTGCTATCCCACTGCTGTGCAGCTGGGCTTTTTGCCTTTGATCGAGGCGGGGATCATCGATACCAGTCACTTGATCGCTGATTGTAAATCAGGTGTCAGTGGGGCGGGCCGTAAGGCTGAGGTTCACGCGCTGTTTGCCGAGGCGGGGGATAATTTCAAAGCTTATGGTGTTGCGGGGCATCGTCATTTGCCGGAGATCCGTCAAGGCCTGGCCCGAGTGGCGGGGCACGAGGTCGGCCTGACGTTCGTACCGCACTTGACGCCTTTGATCAGGGGTATCCATGCCACGCTGTATGCCAGATTGAACAAACCGGCGGATATCCAGGCGCTATATGAGCAGCGCTATGCAAACGAGCAGTTCGTCGATGTGCTGCCAGCAGGGAGCCACCCTGAAACCCGCTCGGTGCGTGGTGCCAATGTATGCCGTATTGCTGTTCACCAGCCGCAGGGTGGGGATACCGTGGTGATCTTGTCGGTCATCGACAATCTGGTGAAAGGGGCAGCAGGCCAAGCGTTGCAGAATATGAATATCCTGTTTGGCTTGGACGAGCGGGCGGGTCTGGACGTGGTGCCACTCTTGCCCTAAGTTGGGCGATGAAGCTATGCAACTGCGTTTGATGCGTGCTCACATTGCTTGGGTAAAGTGTACGGTAGGGATTGAAAAAGTCTTATCGTGCATCAATATCCCTACTGTCTGTTGGATTGAAATTGCCGCCTTGGCGGCGGATAATGAAGATTGAATCAACTCAGGAGTTTGACATGAATGCCGTTACCGAGATGCCGAGCCCATTGATTTTTACCGATAGCGCTGCGGCGAAGGTAAAAGAGCTCATTCTGGAAGAAGGCAATCCCGACCTGAAACTGCGGGTCTTTGTGACGGGTGGTGGTTGCTCAGGTTTCCAATATGGTTTCACCTTCGACGAGATGGTGAATGAAGATGATACCGCGTTGGATAAAGACGGGGTGACATTGCTGATCGATCCGATGAGCTACCAGTATCTGGTGGGGGCCGAGATTGATTACACCGAAGGGATCGAGGGTTCACAATTTGTCATTCGGAATCCGAATGCTCAATCCACTTGCGGTTGCGGCTCTTCGTTCTCGGTTTGATCGATCTGGGCGGATCAGACAAAAAACGCCACCCGATGGGTGGCGTTTTCATTGGGCCAGCTTGCTCAGCGTGCCTTGCCAGCTTTCCAGGCTTGCAATAATTGCTCATAGGGCACGGTTTCGCCTTTAGGTTTCTCGTTGGCCAATTTGGGCCAGGGGGCCGTGCCTTTTGCCATCCATTGTTTGGGATCGGTTTCGGCATTGAGCTTGGGTGGGCATTTCTTCATACCAGCCCGCTGTAGGCGTGCCATGACGCCATCCATTTCCTTGGCCAGATTGTCCATGGCGGCTTGGGGCGTTTGTTCGCCGGTCACAGCAGTGGCGACGTTTTTCCACCATAGCTGCGCCAGTTTCGGGTAGTCCGGCACATTGGTTCCGGTCGGTGTCCAGGCGACCCTTGCCGGGCTGCGGTAGAACTCGACCAAGCCGCCCAGTTTGGGGGCCATGTCGGTCATGGCCTTGCTTTGGATGTCTGATTCGCGGATGAAAGTGAGCCCTTCGATGCTCTTTTTCAATGACACGGTCTTGGATGTCACGAATTGGGCATAGAGCCATGCGCCGAGGCGACGCTCGACCGGCGTGGAGCTGAAGAATGTCCATGAGCCTACATCCTGATAGCCGTTCTGCATGCCCTCTTTCCAGTAGGGGCCATGCGGGCTGGGCGCCATGCGCCACTTGGGCGTGCCATCTGCGTTGACAACCGGCAGGCCGGGTTTGGTCAACGATTTGGTGAAGGCGGTGTACCAGAAGATCTGCTGGGCAATGTTGCCCTGACCTGGGACGGGCCCGGCCTCAGAGAAAGTCATGCCAGTTGCCTGTGGTGGGGCGTAGGCTTTCATCCAGTCCACGTATTTGGTGAGGGCGTAGACGGCAGCGGGGCTGTTGGCTGCACCACCACGTGACATCGAGGCCCCCACCGGGGTGCATTTGTCGTCAGCGACACGAATCCCCCATTCGTCTACGGGTACACCGTTCGGGTTGCCTTTGTCTGCCGTGCCGGCCATCGACAGCCAGGCATCGGTGAAACGCCAGCCCAGGCTGGGGTCTTTCTTGCCATAGTCCATGTGGCCGTAGACCCGCACGCCGTCAAGGTTCTTCACATCATGGGTGAAGAAATTCGCGATGTCTTCATACGCCGACCAGTTGACCGGCACCCCCAGGTCGTACCCGTATTTGGCCTTGAACTGCTTTTGCAGATCCGGGCGGGCGAACCAGTCAGCACGGAACCAATACAGGTTGGCGAACTGTTGATCAGGTAGCTGATAGAGCTTGCCATCGGGGGCGGTGGTGAATTTGGCACCGATGAAATCCTTCAGATCCAGGCCCGGGTTGGTGAAGTCTTTGGCATCGCCTGCAATGAAGTCGGTCAGCGGCACGATCTGGCCATAGCGGAAATGGGTACCGATCAGGTCGGAATCCGAGATCCAGCCATCGTAGATGTTTTTGCCTGACTGCATCTGAGTCTGCAATTTTTCAACCACATCGCCTTCTTGGATCAGATCGTGCTTGACCTTGATGCCGGTGATCTCCTCAAACGCCTTGGCGAGCGTCTTGGATTCATAGACGTGGGTGTCGATGGTCTCGGACACTACATTGATTTCTTTGATCCCCTTGGCTTTGAGCTTGTCGGCGGCTGCCATGAACCATTTCAGCTCATCCAATTGCTGTTGTTTGTTCAAGGTGCTGGGTTGGAACATCGTGTCGATCCACTTCTGGGCTTCCGCCACGTCAGCCATGGCGGTTTGCGTGGCGAATGCGGTGGCGACGGCCAGTGCGATTCTTTTCATCACAACCTTCTCCTTCTGTTTATCGTGTGCCTTCTGGTACAGCAAGGTGGCCTGCGCCGGAAAGCAGACAGTGCAAGCCCCAGGTGAGCAAGGTGGCGATACTCAGCCCCAGCGCATGATGATCACCAGTACCCCGAACGACAGCGCTGCACCCTGCCATTGATTGATGTCAGTGAGGCCCGCCCAGGCCAGATTGAGATAAGCAGCGCTCAGCAATCCCAGGAACAGGCGGTCGCCCCGGGTGGTGACCAGGGGTAGAAAGCCGCGTCGTGGCACGGTCGGGCTGATCACTTCCCAGATGGTCATGCCGATCAGCATCAGCACCACGCAGATGAAAAAACCGGCAACAATCGGCGTCCAGGCCATCCACTCCATGTCTTTCTCCTTCCATATCGGGTCGGGTGCTTACACGCGGCCCATCGCAAAGCCTTTGGCGATGTAGTTCCGGACAAACCAGATCACCAATGCGCCAGGTACCAGGGTGAGAATGCCTGCTGCAGCCAACACCCCCCAATCCATGCCTGCAGCGCTGACGGTACGGGTCATGACTGCCGCGATGGGCTTGGCATCCACCGAGGTCAGCGTGCGCGCCAATAAGAGCTCCACCCAGCTGAACATGAAGCAGAAAAAAGCTGTCACGCCAATGCCAGCCCGAATCAGTGGGATGAAAATACGCAGGAAAAAATGCGGAAAGCTGTAGCCGTCGATATAGGCTGTTTCGTCGATCTCGCGTGGGATACCAGACATGAAGCCTTCCAGAATCCAGACCGCCAGCGGCACATTGAACAGCATATGAGCCAGGGCGACGGCGATATGATGATCGAACAGGCCGATGCTGGAATAGAGCTGGAAAAATGGCAGCAGGAACACAGCAGGCGGGGACATGCGATTGGTCAGCAGCCAGAAGAACAGGTGTTTGTCCCCCAGAAACCGATAGCGTGAAAAAGCATACGCGGCGGGTAAGGCCACGGCCACGGACAGCACAGTGTTGATTGCGACATAGATCAGCGAGTTGATATAGCCCGAGTACCAGGCCGGATCTGTCAGGATCAGCTTGAAATTGTCGAAGGTGACCTGGGCGGGCCACAGGCTGAATCCGCCCAGGATTTCCTCATTGGATTTGAGGGCCATGGTCAACATCCAGTAGATCGGCAGAATGGCCAGCAGCAGATAGATGGCCAGCCCGATGCTGCGTTTCCTCATGATGGGCGCTCCGTGGTGGATGGTTGGTCACCTTGCTGGATCAGGTTGTAGAACACGAAACACAGCAACAGGATGATCAGGAAGTAGATCAGCGAGAACGCCGCCGCTGGCCCCAGGTCGAACTGCCCGACCGCTTTCTGGGCCAGGTATTGCGACAGGAAGGTGGTGGCATTGCCCGGCCCGCCCCCGGTGAGAACAAAGGGCTCGGTGTAGATCATGAAGCTATCCATGAAGCGCAGCAGCAAGGCGATCAACAGCACGCCGCGCATCTTCGGCAGCTGGATGTAACGGAATACCGCCAGCCGCGAAGCCCCGTCAATCCTGGCCGCCTGGTAATACGCTTCAGGAATGGCGCGCAGACCGGCGTAGCAAAGCAGGGCCACCAGGGGTGTCCAATGCCAGACATCCATGGCCAGCACGGTCAGCCAGGCATCCAGCGCATTGCCGGTGTAGTTGTAATCGATACCGGCTTGGGTCAACAGAACGCCCGCCAGGCCGATATCGGTGCGGCCAAAGATCTGCCAGATGGTGCCAACCACGTTCCAAGGGATCAATAGCGGCATGGCCAGCAGAACCAGGCTCAATGAGGCCCGCCAGCCGGCAGCGGGCAGGGCCAACGCCAGCAGGATGCCCAGCGGGATCTCGATCAGCAGCACCGCGCCTGAAAACAACAGCTGGCGATACAAGGCGCCATGCAGCTCGCTGTCGCGCAGCACGGCTTTGAACCACTCCGTGCCGACAAACACCCGTTGATCTGGGCCCAGGATGTCCTGCACCGAATAATTCACCACGGTCATCAAGGGGATGATGGCGGAGAACGCCACGCACAGAATCACTGGGAGCACCAGCAGCCAAGCTTTCTGGTTGGTTGTCTTGTTCATGTCGGCTCCTTACGCTACACGCTGGCCATTGGCATAGAACATCACCCGGCCAGGCTCGAAAGCCAGTCTGATCTGCGGTGTGTCGATCTGCTCGTGCTCGCCAAGTTTGGCGGACAGCAGGTGCCCGCCAATCTGCGCGGTCAATAACCGGTAGGTGCCGAGGTCTTCCAGCCGGTGAACCTGTGCGGTGAGCACCAGCGCATCATCGGCCTGGGCGCGGCGGATGAACTCGGGCCGGATGCCCAGCGTGATGGGCTGCCCCGTGGCACGTAGGCGGGACAGATGGTCGGTTGCAATCGGCAAGGTGTGATCAGCCAGCCTGACGCCTTGCTCTGCCACATCGCAGGGTAGTAGATTCATGCCCGGGCTGCCGATGAAGTGGCCGACGAAGGTATGTTCCGGCGTTTCAAACAACGCCTGTGGCGGCCCGCTTTGCACCACCTGTCCTTCATACATGACCACCACCTGATCGGCAAAGGTCAGTGCCTCGACCTGATCATGCGTGACATAGACCAGCGACAGCTTCAGCTGCTGATGGATGCGCTTCAACTGGCGGCGCAGCAGCCATTTCACATGCGGGTCGATGACCGTCAATGGCTCATCGAATAAGACCGCCGCCACGTCTTTGCGCACCAGACCACGCCCTAGTGAAATACGCTGCTTGTCCTCTGCTGACAGCCCGCTGGCCCGGCGTTTCAGCTCCCCGGTCAGATCAAGTATCTCCGCGATTTCCTGCACCCGGCTTTTGACCTCACGCTCCGGCACCTTACGGTTGCGCAGTGGAAAGGCCAGATTGTCGAACACGGTCATCGTGTCGTAGATGACTGGGAACTGGAATACCTGAGCGATGTTGCGTTGCTCGGTCGGCAGCCGGGTGACATCCTGGCCATCAAACCGCACCTGGCCATCGCTGGGGATCAGCAGACCCGAGATGATGTTGAGCAGCGTGGTCTTGCCGCAGCCGGATGGCCCAAGCAGCGCATAGGCGCCACCATCATCCCAGACTAGGCTCTGGGGTTGCAGGGCGTAGGGCAAGTGGCTGGCATAACGGTGCCCTAGGTTCACCAGTTCGATTCTGGCCATGGTCAGCCTCCTAGATGTTGTTGACAGGGTTGCAAGCCCGGTGCCGGGTCGATCTCGGGGTAGCACGTTGCACGTTGCCGTCGAGCGGGTGGCAAGGGCGCATTGCTCGGAGAGCGATCTGGCCTCGGGCCGGTCTGCTGTTGGGCCTGTGTCGTCAAGCGCCGCTTGCAGGGGCGCTCTGCGACGTGTTTGACCAACAAGCTCAACAGCAGACCGACGCGCGTGATGAAATCATGTCCACTGCTCCTATTCGTTGACGGAGGCCTGGTGCATTGCCGCCAGGGTGTGACGGTGTGGCGAAGCCAACAGCGGGCCATCTGCCGCAAAGGCAAACATGTCAGCCGGGTTCAGGTAGACCGTGACCTGGCTGCCCGGTGGCAACAGCTGCACGCCGGGCAATTGTGCAACCAGCGCCAGCCCGGCGTGATGGGCATGGAGGTAGGTGTCAGAGCCGCTGACCTCAGCCAGATCGACATCACAGATCAGCGGGTGGTCATCAGCGTGGCGTGGCTGCAGTCGAACATGGCTGGGGCGGATGCCGATGATGGCCGGGCCTTGATTCAACTGAGTAAGATGGCTGACCAACGGCAGCCGGGTGTGGTGGCCAAGCATCAGCTGTCGCTCATCGGGCTGCACGGTGACGGGCAGCAGATTCATGGGTGGGTCGCTGAAGACCTGCGCGACCCGCATCGATGACGGGGTGTGGAAGACATCGAGAGTCGGCCCGTACTGCAACAGCCGGCCCTCGTCCAGCACGGCGGTATGGCCGCCCAGCAACAGCGCTTCCTGTGGCTCGGTGGTGGCATACACAACGGTGGTCGAGCCATGGGCGAACAGTTGTTTCAGCTCCGTGCGCAGCGCCTCGCGCAGCTTGTAGTCCAGATTGACCAATGGCTCATCCAGCAACAACAAGGGGGCTTGTTTGACCAGCGCCCGGGCCAGGGCGGTGCGCTGCTGCTGGCCACCTGACAGCTCGCCTGGCAATCGATCCAGCAGGTGTGCAATGTGCAATTTATCCGCCATCTCACCCACCCGGCGCCTGATCTCATCGGCCCGGATGCCGCCCTGTAGCCGCAAAGGCGAAGCGATATTGTCGAATACAGTGAACGATGGGTAATTGACGAACTGCTGATAGACCATGGCCAGATTGCGTTTGCGCACCGATACACCAGTGACATCCACGCCGTTGTCCACCACTTGGCCCGTGGTTGGGTGATCCAGCCCAGCCATCAGGCGCATCAGCGTGGTCTTGCCTGCCCGGGTCGGCCCAAGCAGCACATTGATCTCGCCGGGTGCAAGCACCAGATCGAGTGGGTAGAGGTGGGTTTCACCCGCCACCCGCTTGCTGACACCATTCAACTTCAACAGCATGAAACGTCCTCCTTGTCCGGGGCGAGCCCCGCGATCTTCCGTTCGTGCTTGTGTTGCGGTCGGCGAGCAATGCTGGCCGATGGATGCGGTCAAGGTTGGGTTGTCGATGGATAACAAACCCAGCAAAGTGATGTGGTGGAGCCGATTTCAAATGGTGCACTTAGGTGTGCATCTCATTGTTGTTCGCACGATCTTGATGTCGTGCCCAGGTGATGCATGGGTGATCAGATCCATGGCCTGGCCTGAAGCACGGATTGTCCGGCCCATGTGCGGAGCGCCACATGAACGAGCCGTCGCCAGCTGCAAGCGCACTACGCAGCCACAGCTGCCGCAGGGCTAGGGGCGGGCAGTCCGTCAGCTGTAGCTAGGCGGCGTCTGGGCTGCTATGGTGCCCTTGATGCTTGTCGAGCCAGTCGGACAGCCGCTGCTCACCATCTTTCAATGCTTTCAACCCCAGCTTGGAACGTCGCCACAGCATATCTGCTGCAGTCCGCGCCCACTCGTTGTCTACCAGATAACGGGCTTCTGCCTCATACAGCCCAGGCAGAATCTCTTCTCCCAGGTCAGCCATGGCATGACAACCTGCCAGTATCCGCTCACAGCGTGTTCCATAGGCACGGGTGTAGCGATGTGTAAGGACTGGGTCCAGCCAGGGATGACGTGTCTGGATGTGTTGGCAGAACGCATCGTAATCCGCGCCTGGAATGTCCCCGCCAGGCAGCACTGCTTGGGCTGTCCAGGCGGGTTGCCCCCCGCCAAGTAGCGACTGTAGCCTATCTACGGCTTCCTCCGCCAGTTTTCGGAAGGTGGTGATCTTACCGCCGAACACCGAGAGCAAGGGGGCGCCATCGGTGTCGCATTCAAGTGCATAGTCCCGGGTCACACTGGAGGCATTGCTGGATTCGTCATCCAGCAAAGGACGCACGCCAGAGTAGTGCCAGACGACATCAGCGGGCTTGATGCGATGCCGGAAATAACTGCTGGCCATGTCGCACAGATAGTTGATCTCGTCCTCGTCCGCCCTCACCAGCCCAGGATCGCCGGTGTATTCGATATCGGTGGTGCCGATCAGGGTGAAATCCTGCTCGAATGGAATGGCAAAGATGATGCGCTTGTCCGGATTCTGGAAAATATAGGCGTAATGGTGGTCATACAGCCGGGGGACAATGATATGGCTGCCCTTGACCAGACGTACCCGCCGCGCTGCATTGCGCTGGGTGACGGTGCCCAGCACCTCGCCCACCCAGGGCCCGGCAGCATTGACCAGGCTGCGTGCCCGCACCTGCCAAGTCTGGCCGGTCGTGGCCTGCAAGGTGACCAGCCAGCCCGTCGCTTCTCGGGTGGCGGCAATGCAGCGGGTGCGGGTGTGCACCGCTGCGCCGTGTTCGGCGGCATCCATCGCACAGAGCGCCACCAGCCGCGCATCCTGCACCCAGCCGTCTGAGTAGACAAACCCCCGCCCAAAGCTGGGCTTGAGCGGGCTGCCAGCGGGGTGGCGATGCAGGTTGATGGTGCGTGATCCGCGCAGAATCTCCCGCCGCGCCAGATGATCATATAGAAACAGCCCAGCACGGATCAGCAGCGCAGGTCGCATGGCCCGGTTGTGCGGCATGACAAAGCGTAGCGGCCACATGATATGTGGCGCGGAACGGAGCAGCACCTCCCGCTCCTGCAACGCCTTGCGCACCAGGCCGAATTCGTAATACTCCAGATAGCGCAAACCACCATGAATCAGCTTGGTGCTGGCAGAGGACGTGTGTTGAGCCAGATCATCCTTTTCACATAACAACACCGAATAGCCCCGGCCCGCAGCATCGCGCGCAATCCCCGCACCATTGATACCACCACCGATCACCAAGATGTCGAAATCCAACTTCTGCACGTCCGTGGCCTCCAAATGAGCAAGTGGCGGAACGCCCGATGTGCCGATGCACCTGCTGCTGATCATATAGTCTGTTGAACTATAGCTGAGTGTTTTCGTTTTTTACAATTATTTTTCGAATTGTATTTATTTTTGATTGAAAGTGAAATATTTGAATTCGATTTCCTATTTGATCATAGGCGCTTCGCCAGGGTTTTCACAGGAGATCCATCGAACACATCCCGTGCTTGCATAAGCATCAATTGGCTTGATATGGCCAGGGCGTGGCTGTGACGGGATGCGCTAGGCGCGTATCAGAATGGGGTGTTCTATTCGAAATTATTCGAATGAATTCGTTTGCCTGGCGCGCACAGGCGGGGCAGTGCCAGGGGTGAGCGGGTGTGCCCAGGCTGGCGGCACACCACATCGGTAGCACTATGGTTTGGCGTAGAGTACGAACACCGTCGGAATCTTGTGCAGATTGGGATTGGGTTTGGGCCAGCTGCCTATGGGCAGCGAAATGATCGTTTCATCATCCGTGTTCAGATTACTCGCGACGCACAGCAGTGTTGAGCTGCGGCATTGGCTTTGGATGGCCTCCAGAAGCTGATTGTTACGATAAGGTGTCTCGATGAAGGCGATGGCTTCATCTTGCTGGGCAGAGCGCTTCTCCAGCTCCTTCAATGCCCTGGCGCGATTGGCCGGGTCTGCCGGAAGATAGCCCTGGAAACTGAACCGCTGACCATTGGCGCCAGATGCCATCAGCGCCAGCAGAATGGAGGACGGGCCAACCAGCGGTTTCACACGAATACCCTTGGCATGGGCATGCCTGACCAGCAATGCGCCAGGATCGGCAATGGCCGGACAACCAGCCTCGGACAGCAAGCCCACATGGTGACCCGCCATCAAAGGCTTGAGCAGGTCTGGCACAGCATTGGCGGGCGTATGTTCATTGAGCTCACTCATCTGCAGTTGCTGGAGAGGCGTCGCGATCTCCAGCTGCTTCAAGTACAGACGAGCCGTCTTGGGATGTTCGACAACGAAATGTTGCAGCGTCGAGACAATGCGTTTGGCCTCCGCAGGCAGGAAGTATTCGAGCGGAACATCCCCCAGTGGGGCTGGAATCAAATAAAGCGTACCAAGTGGCATGATCATCACAGAATCGGGTAGTGGACCTGATTGAGCATGTCAATCAGGCGAATCAATGGCAGGCCGATCAAAGCATTGGGGTCGTCACCGGAAATGGCCTCGATGACAATGATGCCCAAGCCTTCTGATTTGGCGCTGCCCGCGCAATCATAAGGTTGCTCTTTACGCAGATAGGCTTCGATCAACTCATCACTGAGCTGACGGAATCGCACCTGCGTCACCACATCAGCGATCTGCAAGTGGCCAGTCCGGGTGTCCAGCAGGCAAAGCGCAGAATGGAACTCAACGGTTCGCCCCCGCATTTTCTGTAGCTGTGCCACGGCCCGCTCATGCGTATGCGGCTTGCCAATCTGTTCGCCATCCAGCGTGGCTACCTGATCCGAGCCGATGATCAATGCCTGTGGATACTGCTGGCTAAGCGATCTGGCCTTCCATTCGGCCAGACGCAACGCAGTGTGTGTGGGCGACTCATCAGGCAGCGGTGTTTCGTCTACATTGATAGGAGAGGCCACTGTGAATGGAATGGACAGCCGCTCCAAGAGTGCCTGCCGATAACGGGATGTCGAAGCAAGGATAAGGTTTGGGCGATTCATGTTCGGAAAAAGCGATATTTGAGGTAAGGTTGCGCGGCAACACATACATGTGCAGCGCATTTTTGACAGGGTTTCCATTTCAGTATAACATGCACCGTTTATGTCCGACTCCATCTTCATTGATAGCGAACAATTTGCCCGTGACGGTCAGCATCTGACCGGCAAAGTGGCAGTTGCTGATCTGGCAAGATTGCACGATCAGCTGGTTTCGACCGAGGGTTCGATCACTTTCGAGCTGACGGGCGGGGTTGACCTACGCAAGCGTGGCACGCTCGCGTTGACGACAGCCGGCCATGTCAAGCAAATGTGTCAGCGTTGTCTTGAGCCCATGAATGTCTCGATCGATACAGAATCATCGTTGACGCTCTTTCAGGACGAGCAGGCGATCGAAGATGCTTCGGAAGATGAGCCGGATATTGAAGGAATTGTGGCGAGCAAGCGTCTTGACGTCGTAGCGCTGGTTGAAGACGAGGTGCTGCTGAGCTTGCCGCTTGCGCCAAGGCATGACGTATGTCGAGCTGCTGGCGATAACAACGCGCGCTCGGATAAGCCAAATCCGTTTGCCGTATTGAAACAGTTGAAACAACCGAAATAACGATTTCGGTTTACTTTCTAGGAGTTGATGAAATGGCAGTTCAACAGAACAAAAAATCCCCTTCCAAGCGTGGTATGCACCGTGCTCATGACTTTCTGACCGCTCCTGGTCTGGCTGTCGAGCCAGTGACTGGCGAGGTTCACCTGCGCCACCACATCAGCCCCAACGGTTTCTACCGTGGCAAAAAAGTCATCCGCACCAAGGGTGAATGATTTAGGGCTTTGGCCCTCGCAGCACTGTCTACCGCTTCCACTTCCGGCCGCCACGCGGTCATCAAAAGATGGATATCACAGTCGCAATTGATGCGATGGGCGGTGATCATGGCCCACATGTCACCGTCCCCGCTGCGCTCAAATTTCTGAGCGAAAATCCTGAAGTCAATATCATCCTGGTTGGTCTGCAAGATGCACTTGAGGTAGAGCTCAAGGCACATCGAGCGACGATTGGGCCTCGTCTGCGCATTCATCATGCCAGCGAGGTCGTCGCCATGGACGAATCCCCCGCTTTGGCATTGAAGAGCAAAAAAGACTCATCAATGCGAGTTGCAGCCAATCTGATCAAAACTGGCGAGGCCCATGCCTGCGTGAGCGCGGGGAACACGGGCGCGCTGATGGCCATTTCGCGTTTCGTGCTGAAAACCCTGCCGGGAATTGAGCGGCCCGCCATCGCCAAGCTCATGCCATCCATGCGTGGCAGTGTCTGCATGCTTGATCTGGGTGCGAACGTAGATTGTTCGCCAGAGCAGTTGCTACAGTTTGGCATCATGGGCGCCATGTTGGTCTCGGCAGTGCACCACAAATCCAATCCGACGGTTGGATTGCTGAATATCGGCTCCGAGGAGATCAAGGGCAACGAAGTTGTCAAACAGGCTGGTGAGTTACTGAGAAAGAGTGGTCTGAATTACGCAGGCAACGTCGAAGGCAATGATATCTATCTGGGTACGACAGATGTCGTGGTTTGCGATGGATTTACCGGGAACGTCGCGCTGAAAACGTCGGAAGGTCTGGCCAAGATGGTCGGTACTTTTTTGAGCGAGGAGTTTAAGCGTAATGTTTACAGTAAGTTGGCGGGGGTTATCGCTTTCCCTGTATTGCAATCTTTCAAAGATCGCGTAGATTCTCGTCGCTATAACGGCGCCAGCCTGCTCGGCTTGCGCGGCGTGGTTGTCAAGAGCCATGGCGGGGCTGATGAGTTTGCTTTCCGCTACGCACTGGGCCAAGCCGTGGAAGAGGTCAGGAATAAGGTTCTGCACCGCATCGCAGAAAAAATCGCCGAACAGATTCCTTCCCACCCACCAGAGGCAGCAGATTAGACCATGCACGCTCGAATCATCGGCACCGGCAGTTATCTTCCCGAGAAAATTCTTACCAACGATGATTTGAGCAAGCTGGTTGATACTAGCGATGTCTGGATTACGGAACGCACCGGCATTCGTGAGCGCCGGATGGCGGCAGAGGGGGAGATGACCAGTGATCTGGCGTTGGTGGCAAGTCAGCGCGCCATTCAGGCCGCTGGTGTCCAGGCATCGGACATCGATTTGATCGTTGTGGCCACGACCACGCCGGATGTCATTTTCCCCAGCACGGCTTGTATCTTGCAGCAGAAACTAGGTATCCCTGGTTGTGCTGCTTTTGATGTGCAAGCAGTCTGTAGTGGTTTCCTGTATGCGCTTGCGACTGCCGACAATTTCATTCGCGCGGGGTCGAGCAAGTGCGCATTGATCGTTGGGGCAGAAATCTTTTCACGCATTCTGGACTGGACTGATCGGACAACTTGTGTGCTGTTCGGGGATGGTGCCGGTGCGGCTGTGTTGAGGCGCGATGCCTTGCCAGGTGTGATTGCTACGGAATTACATGCGGATGGTCGTTATACCGACATACTGAAAGTGCCTGGCAGTATCGCAGCAGGTGCAGTTAAGGGTAAGCCCTATCTGGAAATGGACGGACCTGCGGTGTTTAAATTCGCCGTCAAAGCGCTGGGCGACGCAGCAGAGTCCATTCTCGCCGCGCAGCGGATCAGCAAGGCCGAGGTGGATTGGATGATTCCACACCAAGCCAACCTGCGCATCATCGAATCCACAGCCAAACGTCTGGATCTACCGATGAGCAAGGTGGTGGTGACATTGCCGCAGCATGGCAATACCTCGGCGGCCTCCATTCCGCTGGCCTTGGATACAGCGGTGCGGGATGGTCGGGTCAAGCAGGGTGATTTACTGCTGCTTGAGGGCATCGGAGGTGGATTTGCCTGGGGCTCAGCGCTGGTCCGTTGGTAAATGCCGGATCCCCGGCGTTATGTGATAACTATAAAAACAGTCACCAAAGAATACTGTTGTAAAAATGATGGGAGGCGCTCAGTGAGCACCGCTTTTGTATTTCCCGGGCAGGGTTCGCAATCCGTCGGCATGCTGAACGGTTTCGCGGATTTGCCCGTCGTCAAAGAAACAATCGATGAGGCCAACGCGGTATTGGGCTTCGATCTATGGGCCCTGATAGAAGCTGGCCCACAGGAATCCCTGAATCTCACCATCAATACGCAACCCGCCATGCTGGCGGCAGGCGTTGCAACCTATCGTGCATGGTTGTCCATCGGTGGTCAGGCCCCCCAGTGGCTGGCTGGGCACAGCCTCGGTGAATATACAGCGCTGGTTGTGGCGGGTGCATTGGGCTACGCAGATGCACTCAGATTGGTCAGGTTCCGTGCGCAGGCAATGCAGGAGGCTGTCACGGAAGGTGAAGGCGCGATGGCCGCCGTACTGGGGCTGGATGATGCGCTGATCGTGGAGGCTTGTGTAGCCGCTGCGCAAGGGCAGGTGTTGGAAGCAGTCAATTTCAACTCCCCAGGGCAGGTGGTCATTGCCGGGGACAAAGCTGCGGTCGAGCGCGGCATGGCGGCTTGCCAGGAAAGAGGTGCGAAGCGCACCATGTTACTACCTGTCAGCGTGCCTTCCCATTGTGCTTTGATGAAACCTGCTGCTGAGCGGCTGGCTGTGGAATTGTCTGGTATCGCGATCAGTGCGCCGACCATTCCAGTCATTCACAATGTGGATGTGGCCAGCCACGAATCGACGGATAAGATTAAGGAAGCGCTGACCCGTCAGCTTTATAGTCCCGTCCGCTGGGTGGAGACCATTCAATACATGGTGGCACAAGGTGTCACGCGAGTGGTTGAATGTGGTCCGGGCAAAGTGCTGACAGGGCTGAATAAACGGATCGATCCCAACGCCAAAGGTATTGCGCTGGTTGATACTGCGTCTGTGCAGTCATTGCTGATTGCCTGATCCCATCACAATCCTTTCTGACACTCAAGGTGAGCTATGTTTGAAGGCAAAGTCGCGCTGGTGACCGGCGCAAGTCGTGGTATTGGTCAGGCCATCGCATTGGAGTTGGCAAGACAAGGTGCGGTGGTGATTGGAACAGCGACCACTGAGTCGGGTGCCGCTGCCATTTCGGCTTATCTGGCCGACGTCGGCGCGAAGGGTTGTGGCTTGGCGCTGGATGTCAAGGACGCGGCCCAGATCGATGCCGTGCTGGAGCATATTCAAAAACAGTTCGGTGACATCGCCATTCTCGTCAATAATGCAGGCATCACCCGTGATCAGCTGTTGATGCGGATGAAGGACGAGGACTGGGACGACGTCATTTCAACCAATCTGAAGTCAGTATTCCGCCTTTCCAAGGCCGTCATGCGTAGCATGATGAAGGCTCGTTGGGGGCGTATCATCAGCATCGCGTCGGTTGTCGGTAGTATTGGGAACCCTGGTCAGGCCAACTATGCAGCAGCCAAAGCCGGCATCATGGGTTTTACCAAGTCACTGGCACGAGAGGTCGGTAGCCGTAGCATCACGGTGAATTGCATTGCGCCGGGCTTCATCGATACCGACATGACACGAGGGCTGCCGGAGGATGCCAAAGCGGAGCTGATCAAGCAGATTGCGCTTGGGCGCTTGGGTGCGGCGCAGGATATCGCGGATGCCGTTTCCTTCCTGGCCTCTGACAAGGCTGGCTATATTACGGGCACCACGCTGCATGTAAATGGCGGCATGTACATGAATTGATTGGCGAAAATCCTTTCGCCTCAAGGCTTGCGCCCGGGTTTGCGAATTTTGGTACAATGCCCGGGCTTTTATTAATCCTCTTGAAAGGTATGGGTTAGTTAAATGGAAAACATCGAACAGCGTGTCAAAAAGATCGTAGCTGAGCAACTCGGTGTAAATGAAGCTGAAGTCAAGAACGAATCTTCGTTTGTTGACGATCTGGGCGCTGATTCGCTGGACACAGTGGAACTCGTCATGGCGCTGGAAGAAGAGTTTGACCTGGAGATCCCAGACGAAGAAGCTGAGAAGATCACGACGGTTCAACAAGCCATCGATTACATCAACGGCCACGCTTCGAAAAGCTAACCTGCTCAGGTTTCATGCCGGCCGCGGCTTGCCCACAAGGCTTGCGCGCCGGCGGCAACGATTTGTTGCACCCTTCTTTATCACGTATGTGGAGCTACCTTGTCTAAACGCAGAGTAGTTGTCACCGGCCTTGGTCATTTGTCCCCAGTGGGCAATGATGTCGAGCGAGGCTGGGCCAATATTGTCGCCGGGCAGTCCGGCATCGCCCGAATCACACGCTTTGATGCATCTGGTTGCAATTCCCAGATTGCGGGAGAAGTGAAGGGGTTCGATATTGCAGAATATCTCTCACCCAAAGATGCGCGTCGGATGGATATCTTCATCCACTATGGCATGGCAGCCGGTATCCAGGCTGTGCGTGACGCTGGGTTGGATAGTCTGGAGGGGCTGGATGCAGAGCGCATTGGCGTGATCATTGGCTCTGGCATCGGTGGCTTGCCGATGATCGAAGAGACTCATAAAGCGGTGCTGGAGGGCGGTATACGGAAAGTGTCCCCGTTCTTCATCCCCAGCTCGATCATCAATATGGTTTCTGGCAATCTGTCCATCCATTTTGGCTTCAAGGGGCCGAATTATGCGATGGTCAGTGCCTGCACGACCGCCGCACACTGTATCGGTGATGCTGGTCGTCTGATTGAATATGGTGACGCAGACATCATGGTCTGCGGCGGAACGGAATCAGCCGTGACCCCGTTGACCATGGGGGGCTTTGGTTCTGCGCGCGCCTTGTCAACCCGCAATGATGACCCCGCAGCGGCCAGTCGGCCCTGGGATGTTGGTCGTGATGGTTTTGTGCTGGGCGAGGGCGCTGGGGTGTTGGTATTGGAAGAATACGAACATGCCAAACGACGGGGCGCCAAGATCTATGCCGAGCTGGTAGGCTATGGCATGAGTGCCGATGCTTATCACATGACCGCGCCTTGCGATGATGGCGAAGGTGCTGCGCGCTGTATGCGGAATGCATTGCGTAATGCGGGGTTGAATGCAGATCAGATTGATTATATCAATGCGCATGGGACCTCCACGCCATTGGGTGATCTGGCTGAGACTGTGGCGATCAAGCGTTGCTTTGGTGATCACGCCAACAAGCTCGTGGTCAGCTCGACCAAATCTATGACCGGTCACCTGCTGGGTGCCGCTGGTGGTATCGAAGCGCTGTATTCCATACTGGCGCTGCACCATCAAGTTGTGCCGCCCACCATCAACCTGCATGAACAAGACCCCCAGTGCGATCTGGATTTTGTGCCGAATACCGCACGGCAGATGAAGCTCGACTATGCGCTGTCGAACTCGTTCGGCTTTGGTGGTACCAACGGCACGTTGGTGTTCAAGCGAGCCTGACGTAAAATGCGGGCACCCGGTTAGGGTGCCCGTTTTTCATTTACGCCAGTGATCCCCATGCATTATTTCAAGTTGGATCGGCTACCAGACCTGATGGGTCTGCATGCAGCCGCCCCCGCCCGATTTCCTTATCTGCTTCAGTCTTCCGGCCCGCAGGGCTGGGATTTGTTGTTTGCCTGCCCGCGCGATGTCACTCTGTTCTGGCCTGGCGACCCACGAGATGTGTTCTCGGTGCTGGACCGCCGTGCAGGATCGAGCCTGGTCAGCCCACAGGAACACGACCCTGCACGTCCGCCCTTCAAAGGCGGATGGTTCGTTTACTTGGGCTATGAGATGCTGCATGCGATCGAGCCCTCTGTACCGGTACTCGGCGCGCCAACGCCATTCCCCAATGCCATGCTGGCGGACGTGCCTGCCGCGATCTGTATCAACCGCACCACCAGCGAGGCCTGGGTGGTGGTGGAGCAGGGCGCCGAGACATTGCTTGATGAATTGGTGGCTCTATGCCGCCAGGATGCACCCTGGCAGCCACAGGCAATCAGTCTGACCGATATGGCAGAGGAAGACCCAGGCCAATTTGTTGCGGGTGTGGATAAAATCAAACGCTACATCCGCGAAGGGGATGTCTTTCAGGTCAACTTGTCGCGAGAGTGGTCTGCGGCGTTGGATGCCACGATTCGACCCATCGACCTGTTCCACGCCCTACGTGTTGCCAACCCGGCCCCATTCTCGGGCTTGGTGCGGTTGAGCGAGACACATAGCATCGTCAGCTCGTCACCAGAGCGCCTGCTACGGGTGCAAAATGGCTGGGCAGACACCCGGCCCATTGCCGGCACGCATCCACGATCTGCCGATCCAATTGAAGATGCGGCGTTGAAAGCGCGACTGATCGGCAGCATCAAAGAGCGCGCTGAGCATGTCATGCTGATCGACCTGGAGCGCAATGATCTGGGCAGAGTATGTGTGCCCGGCACCGTGCAGGTCGATGAATTGATGGCGGTATGCAGCTATGCATATGTCCATCATATCGAGTCCAATGTGAAAGGCCGGTTGCGTGCCGACGTAACCCCTGCTGCTGCAATACGCGCGCTGTTTCCTGGCGGCACCATCACGGGGTGCCCCAAAGTCAGAACCATGCAGATCATCGCTGAGCTGGAGTCTGGCCCCAGGTGTGCCTACACCGGCAGCTTTGGTTATGTGAACCGTGATGGCAGCATGGATCTGAACATCTTGATCCGTACTTTCATGCAGACTGGTCATCAGCTGCGGTTCCGTGCGGGGGCGGGGATTGTTGCCGACTCTGATCGCGAGCGGGAATTGCAGGAGACGCGGGCCAAGGCCCGAGGACTGTTGCGGGCGCTCGGGGTATCGGCATGATACTGGTCAACGGCAGGCCGCTGGAAACGGTCGCAGCCAATGATCGGGGCTTGGCCTACGGCGATGGGGTGTTCCGAACACTGCCGATCCGCGACGGTATGATTGCCGGCTGGGCATGGCACCTGGCCCTGTTGGCGCGGGATTGCCAAACGTTGCACCTGCCCATGCCAACGCTCGATCTGTTAGCTGATGAAATGCGTCAATGTATAGCCGGGATCGAGACGGGCGTAGCCAAGATCACCGTGACCCGAGGTGAGGGGCCGCGCGGCTATCGGATCGATCCAGCCTGTGCACCGACGCGTATCCTACAGGCGACCGCAGGCTGGCCCTATCAAGATGCCCAGCTGCAGCAAGGGATCAGGCTGATCCGCTGTCGGACCCAAGTGACGGTGCAGCCTGCACTGGCGGGTGCCAAGACCCTGAATCGACTGGATAGCGTACTGGCCCGCCGCGAGTGGCAAGACAGCCAGGTATTCGACGGCTTGATGGCCGACCAGACCGGGGCCTGGCTTGAAACCACCATGTGCAGCCTGTTCGTTGAATATCAGGGCGCATTGTGGCTGCCGGATCTGGCGCACGCTGGCGTGTCTGGCCTCAGTCGTGAGGTGTGCTTGACTTGTTGCCGCCAGTTGTCGATACCGGTGATAATGGGCAGGATTGATGACAACATCCTGGCGAATGCCGATGCGGTCATGGTGGCAAACAGTCTGATCGGGCTAGTGCCGGTCATCGATGTGGAAGGGCAACCATATGGACTGTCTGCCAGATTCCAACAGCTTCGGGCAGCATGGGATCGTGCGCTGGCCGAATCAACCGCACTGAGAATATGAAAAAGCAAACATTATTGCCAGCCTTGCTGATGCTGCTGGTGGCACCGCAAACCTGGGCTGAGTCGGCCCCAACTGAGTATGACCCAGCCAAGCATACCGAGAAGATGCGCGTCTATTGTGCCGATCTCGACAAGCAATTGGGCCTGATGGCGAAACGCGAGAAGCTCGGGTTGCGCGCCACCGAAAAGGAACGCTTTCTTCAAAAGCGGGGCGAGCTGGAGGCCAAGCGCGAGAAGCATTGCGCCCAATTCAAGGCGCAGTGAGCGCTTGGCACGGCTTGTCATGGCAAAGCCACCTTCGGGTGGCTTTGCTGTTTGTGGCGAACGATTTCAATTGACGTGCGAACTTTGCCTCCGATTGGCCATCACAGGCTACGAAGCCCTGCCAACGGAACCCAAGGCACTCGGTGCATTTCCGCTATACTCGCGGCCATGGACGAATTCAAACTGATTCAGCGTTTTTTCACCCGCTCAACACCTGATGTCATGCTAGGCATCGGGGATGATGCCGCTCTGGTGCAGCCCACGCCTGGCATGGCTTTGGCCATGTCTGCAGACATGCTGGTGGCGGGTCGTCATTTCCTTCCTGACACCGACCCATTCAGACTCGGCTGGAAAACCTTGGCGGTCAATTTGTCGGACATGGCTGCCATGGCGGCGCAACCCAGATGGGCATTGCTGAGCGTGGCATTGCCAGCAGCGGATGCAGGCTGGCTGGATGCCTTTTCACAAGGCTTTTTCACCTTAGCAGATCAGTGGCAGGTACGGCTGGTGGGCGGTGATACGACCCGTGGCCCGTTGAACCTGTCGGTGCAGATCATGGGTGAAGTCCTACCTGAACAAGCGTTACGGCGTGACGCAGCACAAGTTGGGGATGATATCTGGGTGTCGGGGTATCTGGGTGAAGCCGCCTTGGGGCTGGCGCACCTGCAAGGGCGGCTGGCTTTGCCCGACCCGACGCTGGCGCTACAACACCTGGAGCAGCCGGTGCCCCGCGTAGCGCTGGGGCTGGCTCTACGCGGGTTGGCACACAGCGCGATCGATGTGTCGGATGGCTTGCTGGCTGATCTGGGACATATTTTGGCCCGAAGTGGCGTGGGGGCTGAGGTCGATAGCCGTGTCTTGGCACGACGCCCCGAGCTGGCCGCCGAGCTGGGCAAGGAGTTCGGCCTGATGGCCATGTTGTCGGGCGGGGACGACTATGAGCTGTGTTTTACCGCGCCCCGTTGCCACCGTGAGCAAATTGGCGCGCTGTCCGATGCACTGCAGTTGCCGTTGTCGCGAATCGGGCAGATTGTCCCGACAGGCCTGGTGGTCTTGGATCTCCACGGTAGGCCCATGTCGATTTCACGAACAGGATTCAATCATTTTGCAGAATAACCCTCGACCTTTATTGAAGCCGGATTGGCGATTTTTGATGGCACATCCGGCACACTTTCTGGCTTTTGGCTTCGGTAGTGGCTTGAGCCCCAAGGCGCCTGGCACGTTTGGCACCTTGGCTGCTTTTCCAGTCTATGCGCTATTGATCACTTTGTTGCCGCCCATGGCGGTCTGGGCGGTGATTGCCGTGATGTGCGTGGTGGGTGTCTGGATCTGTGATGTCGCCGGGCGGGCAGTTGGTGTGGCGGACCACGGCGGCATCGTGTGGGATGAGATTGCCGGTTTTTGTCTGGTATTGGCTTTTGTTCCGGTGACTGCAGTGTGGTGGGCGGTGGCGTTCGGTCTGTTCAGGCTGTTTGATATCTGGAAGCCTTTTCCGATCCGGCAGCTGGATGCACGGACGCACAACGGGCTGGGCGTGATGCTGGACGACATGCTCGCCGCAGTTTATAGCATTGTGGTGGCTTGGGGTTTACAGCAGACGGCTTGGTTGCACTGAACGCCCCCCCGCCGGGAATCGAACCCAGAACTGCCCCTTAGGAGGGGGCCGTTATATCCATTTAACTACAGGGAGAACGACAGTTTGGCGGGTAGCCGATGACCACCCGTCAAAACAAGGCCCGCATTATACCTGTTTCCCAAGGGCCAGGGAACGCCTCGATCAAATCGGATGCGGTTTGGCTGTGAACCGGCGAAAAAGACGTTTGTCTTCCACCCGAGCGTATCCGAAGTTTGGCACTCAACCTGCTACACCATCTGCGCGGGCATGCAGGTACAAAGACGCATAACGGCGATGCCACCAGCCGAAACATACCAGCCAAAGCACGGCGGCGAGCAGATATCCCACCGCTGGTGACCAGGGCAGCCAATCTGTCAGGCTGCGGGTCAGTACAATCAATTGAAATAGCCAGAAAATCTGCCAAGTGCGTGCATCCGCTACCAAGGGCCGTCCTGAGTGCCCAAGGGTGACGCGGGTGGCCATGGCCAAGAGCAACGCACCCATGAAGCCGATGCTGATCAGGTGCAGCGGCACCAACCCCAGCCCGATCCCGCCCAGCAGTTGCATCAATGACGAGATGGCGTAGGCGGCCATGCCTATGCCAAACCACAGGAAGGCCCAATGCAGCATGGCCAGAATCCAGACCCGCTGGGCGTGACGGATGCCCCAGCGATAACTGGTATAGCCCGCCAGCACGGCCAACGGTAGATCGATCAGCCAGCTCCATGTCGGTAGTTGGGCCAGGATGATCAAGCCATGCAGGACACAGCCACCCGTCAGCGCCCATAACAGCCACATGGGTCGCCACGGCTTGACCAGGGGTACTGCGTTGGCGGTGAAGAACGGAATCATGCGATGCGCTACCGTCAAATAGACGGGCAGCAGGCTGCCCCAAAGTGCCAGGGTGAGGGCGTGCGCCAGCAGGCGGCTGTCAACAGCCAGCCCAATGCAGGCCAGTATGCCGATGGTCAGGGCTGCAACGATCACTTTGGCGTGGAGACGATCTCTCTGTGGCGATTGTCGGATGGTGCGAGCGAACCAAAGCGTGGCATCGGCCATTCCCCCAGCCCAGATCAACATGCCCAGCTTGGCCACCAGCGCGTGGCTGAGGATGCCCACATAGAACAGGGTCAGCCCGCTGGTGCACACGGCGAATACGCGCAGATATTGCGGGCGACCTGGCCCGGGCATCCCCAACCAGCGGGGGCCGGCGGTCATCAGGAAGCCCAGGAAGAAAAAGGGGAACACGCCAAATAGCATCAAAAAGGCATGGATTTCCTTAGCAGGCAATGCCCAATTGACACTGGGCAGCCAGCCGCCGAAGCGGGCGGCCAGGTCATAGGCCCAAAACACCATGACCAGCAGTGCCTGGGTGGCGCCTGCATAGAACATGACCCGATGTGGTGCGGCGGTGAAAGTCTGCCAACGGGAGGTAGGGGGGGGCATGGGAAGTACCTGATCATTTGACTCAGGTATCAGCTTAACAGCCCCAATCCACCCTGCACTTGACCTTGGTCAATTGCGACAGGATGGGGCGCTGGTAGGCTGCCGCATCCTGATTGGCCGACGGCCTGCCCGGCGTCAGCCAGTCGTATTGATTGAAGGATGTGCTTGTGAACCTGCCAGAACTGGTCTGCCCTGCCGGCAGCCTGCCCGCCCTGAAGATGGCTGTTGACCATGGTGCCGATTGCATCTATTGCGGCCTGAAAGACGAAACCAACGCCCGACATTTCTCTGGTTTGAATTTTGATATCCCTACCTTGCGTGAGGGTATCCGCTATGCCCACCAACGACAACGCAAGGTGCTGTTGGCGATCAATACCTATGCGCAGGCTGGACAAGAGGCCCGTTGGCGTCGAGCGGTCGATCAGGCCGCCGAGCTGGGTGTCGATGCGGTGATCCTGGCCGACATGGGGCTGCTGGCCTATGCCGCCAAAACCCACCCACAGTTGCGTCTGCATCTATCAGTGCAGGGCTCGGCCACGCATTACGAGGCCATCAATTTCTGTCATGAACAATTCGGAGTGGTGCGTGCGGTATTGCCACGGGTGTTGACCTTGAGTCAGGTCGAACATGTGTTGAAACATACACCGGTCCAAATCGAGGTATTCGGTTTCGGTAGCCTGTGTGTGATGGTCGAGGGGCGCTGCCTGCTGTCTTCCTATGTGACAGGTGAGTCGCCCAATACGCATGGGGTCTGTTCACCGGCCAAGGCGGTGCGGTGGATGCAGACGCCGACAGGTTTGCAGTCGCGGCTCAATGGTGTGCTGATCGATCAATATGGCGAGGGTGAACACGCGGGCTACCCGACCTTGTGCAAAGGGCGGTTCGAGGTCAACGATGAGACTTACTATGCTCTGGAGGAGCCCACCAGCCTGAATGTATTGTCTGTGTTGCCGGAGCTGCTGCGCATCGGTGTGGCCGCCATCAAGGTGGAGGGCCGACAGCGTAGCCCGGCCTATGTGGCGCAAGTCACCCAGACACTGCGTGCCGCCTTGGATGCCTGTGGGCGTGATGCTGCACGCTATTCGGTCAAGCCTGCCTGGGCGGGTGCGCTCAACAAAGTGGCAGAGGGCCAGCAGGCAACGCTGGGCGCATATTCAAGACCCTGGAAATGATCGGATGATGAAACTCACATTAGGGCCGGTTTTGTATTATTGGCCAAAGAATCAGGTGCTACAGTTCTACGCCGACATGGCAGATGCGCCGGTCGAAGTGATCTATCTGGGCGAGGTGGTCTGTTCACGCCGTTTCCAACTTCGGCCAGACGACTGGTTGGGGTTGGCGGCAGATCTGGCGGCGGCGGGCAAACAGGTGGTGTTGTCCACCCAGGTCTTGCTGGAGTCGGAGTCGGATCAACGGGCCTTGCGGCGTTTGATCGAGCATGGGGGATTTGGCGTGGAGGCCAATGACCTGGGTGCGGTACGCTTGTTGAAGCAAGCCCAGTACCCCTTTGTCGCGGGCCCACACCTGAATATCTATAACGCAGACACATTGGCCTTTTTCGCTGAACAAGGGGCTACTCGCTGGGTGCCGCCGGTTGAGATCACTGGTGCAGCGCTCAAGCAGATTCTGCAGGCGGGCCGCCCGGCCATCGAAACCGAGCTGTTCGCCTATGGCCGCCTGCCTTTAGCCTATTCTGCCCGCTGCTTCACCGCACGGCACCATAACCTGAAGAAGGATGATTGCCAGTTCCGTTGTATGGATGACGAGGATGGCATCACCCTGAAGACCCGCGATGGTCAGCCGTTTCTGACCTTGAATGGCATTCAGACCCAGTCAGCCCTGACCTATAACCTGCTGGCAGAGCTGCCGGCATGTCTTGCCACTGGCGTGTCGTTGTTGCGCCTCTCGCCGCAGGCGCATGACATGCAGGCCGTGATCCAGTCATTTGACGCCGCGCGCCGTGGCCAGCCAGCACCCTGGACTGCCAGCATGCCAATCGGCCCATGCAATGGCTATTGGCATGGTGATGCAGGCATGTTGCAAAAGGATTGAGCATGCAGACAGCACTTCCGACATTTCCCCCCCTACTGGCCACGCTGTTGCGCAAATTACCGGCCTGGCCGCATGGCGTCATCGGCAGCCTGGGGCTGAATCTCGCCCAGCGCGCCCAGGTATTGCCCGATTTGCAATGCCTGGAAGGACGCAGCTTTGCCATCGAGATCCGTGACTTGGGGGTGCTCATACCCTGTCGCTTTGAGCAAGGCCGGTTTCGCCCGATATTGAGCCGCGCAGAGCCGGATGTCCGCTTTTCCGCCGAGCTGGCGGACTACTGGGCGCTGATTCAGCGAGAGGAAGACCCGGATACGCTGTTCTTTCACCGTCGGCTGGTGATTGAAGGCGATACCGAGCTGGGGTTGACCGTCAAGAACTTGCTGGATGCGATGGAGTTGCCCAATCTGCGGGCTGCGTTGTGGCAATTGCTGAAGCGGCCACTGGGCTAGTTTCGTCGAGCTTGATCCAGCACGGCCAGGCGGGTGGTGCCAGCACCACCGTGGTCAGCACACCGTCACGCGGTTCCGTCCCGCATGCTTGGACTGATACAGCGCCAGGTCCGCAACCTGGATCAGGTCTTCGATATCCTGCATGCCCTCCATCAGGCAAGCGCCGCCAAAGCTGGCCGTGATCTGGATCGTCTTGTCTTCGATCAACACATCCAGTTGCTCGATCGCGTGGCGTAGACGATCACCCAGCAATTTGACGCCATCCAGATCGGTCTGCGGCAGGATGATCAGGAATTCCTCGCCCCCAAAGCGCCCCAGAATGTCAGATTCGCGAAGCAATTGCACCACATGGCGGCTGCACACCCGCAGGACTTCATCTCCTGCCAGATGCCCCAGGGTATCGTTGATTTGTTTGAAATGATCCAGATCGAACATCAGCACCGATAGCGGTGAATGATAGCGCTGCGCGCGTTCCGCCTCATTCAGCAGGCGCTGCATGGTGTAACGCCGGTTGAATACACCTGTCAGGGCATCCCGGTTATTGGTTTCCTCCAGCTGATGGAGTGCTTGCTGCAGCTGGCGTTGGTAGATGGCAACATCGGTCATGTCATACAGCAGCGCACAGATGTTTTCAATCTGCCCTTGTTCGCCCCTGAGCGGCATGAAGGTGCAGCTTTGCTGCATGAAATCGACCCCACCGGTGATGGGCCGGTTATGTGGGAACTTGAACAGATAGGGGCGCTGCTCCCACGAGACAAAAGAGAAATGTTTGAGCAGAAAGACACTGCGGAGCTTCTTCTCCAGCCATTTCTGCGGCAGCTCGGGAAACAAATCGAACAGATTGTGCGACAGCACCTCCTCCGCTGTTTTTCCACTATGCCGCACCATGAACTGATTCCAGAGCTGGACTTCGAACGCGCTATTGACAACGAAAATGCCGACCTCGATGTGTTCGACAATGGGTGGATTCAGTTCCAGCAATTGGCCTGGCATCAATAGTTTTCCATGAATTTCTCAATCGCCTGGCGCATGGATTCGATGGTGGCATCAGGCATCATGAAGGCAATGTGACAGGAAAACTGTCGGTTTTCGAGTGAAAAGCTGACCTCGACCAGCAATGCATGCTGCCAGCACAAGGTCATGTCAGCAAACAGCGTATCGATCGGACGCCGGGTCACCAGGATGGTGGGGGGAGAGAAGCTCTGCTGCACCCCCAAAAGCTCCGCGATCGACCCTAGGCAGGCGCCGATCAGCACATTGCTGACCTCCAACAGGATTTCGACTTCCGCCTGATCGGTCAGGTCGTCTTCATAGCCCATCAGCTCGGCAGCAAGCTCGGCACAGCCGGTCTGATCGTAGATGACCAGCGCCTCGCCTTGCATGGAGCCTTGAAACGACTGCCGAGTGGCGGTGATCTCCGTGCCGAGGCCGATCATGTCGGTCATGGCACGTGACAGGTCACTGGCCTCCAGCACGCGGATGCGTGGCACAGACAAGCGGACGAAGCAGTCGAGAATGGCGGCCAGCGACGTAGCCGCCTGCCCGATGGCGATATTGGTCACCTCCTGAAGGGCATCTGTCTGGTCGGTGGTGAGAAGCGGGGGATGAGTCATGAGCCGATCCTCGCTGATTCAGAGCAAGCCTTGTGCCTTGAGCGCGGCTTGTAACTCGTCTGACTTCACGGGTTTGCGGACAAAGGCTTTCGCGCCCAGGGATAGCACCCGTTCTTGCGCAATGGGCTGTATGTCTGCGGATACGACGAAGATGGCAGGTGCGATCCCCTCGTCTTTCAGTGTCTCCAAGACCTGGAAACCATCCATCTCGGGCATGGTCAGGTCGAGGAAGACCACGTCAGGTTTGTTTTCACGGCATTGCGCCAAGGCTTCCACCCCATTGCCTGCCTGCTGGATATGCCCGCCCCAGCTTTCCGGAAGTGCCTTGATCAGCATCTTGCGTGCCATGGATGAATCGTCGCATACCAGTATTTTGAGTTCCATTTTCAGTCACTCGCGAGCAATTGGTGGATATCGGTTCAGTGTATGCCACTCATCAGCCAAGTGCCAGCTGAGCTTCTGTTGGAGGAGTTTGTTGATTCGCGTGATGTGGCCCAGGGGCTGAAGCAGCAGCTGGTCAGGAGTGATGGATGTTCTGGATGAGGCACCCTGGGCGCGGGCCCCGCTGCAGTGCCGCACCATGTGATTCTGGCAGCGGCGCGGGGCAGATTGGCACAGCTATGTCAACTACAGTGGTGTGTCGAGCGGTATGCCAAAATGGAATGGATCGAAGTGGTGACATGGTGCGTTGCATCAATTTTGTGCAAGCGCATATGAAACCATCCTTTTGGCTAGTTTCGGATCGATCAAGATTCCGTAACAATCAAATTGTCAGACAATTTAACAGGACGAGACATGTTCGACTATGTGATCATCGGCGCCGGCTCAGCCGGGTGCGTCTTGGCCAATCGCCTCAGCGAAGATCCGTCGATCCGCGTGTGCCTGTTGGAGGCCGGGCCACCGGACACCCACCCGCTGATCCACATGCCCTTGGGTATTTTGTGGATGATGCGCTCCAAGGTGTTGAATTGGCGATTCCACACTGCACCTGAGCCGCAGCTGGGCCAGCGCCGCATGTTCTGGCCGAGAGGGCGCATGCTGGGTGGCAGCAGCTCATCGAATGCGATGTGCTACATCCGTGGTCATGCGGCTGATTACGATGCCTGGGCGGCCTTGGGTAATGTGGGCTGGTCGTTCAAGGAGGTGCTGCCTTATTTTCTGAAAGCCGAGGGCAATGAGCTAGGAGACAGCGCCTATCATCATGGTGCAGGGCCGCTAAAGGTGTCCAATCTGCGCTCGACCAATGATATGTCGCGCCACTATGTGCAAGCTGGCATCCAGGCTGGTTTGCCGTTCAACCCTGACTTCAATGGGCCGGATCAGGAGGGCGTTGGCTTGTTCCAGGTCACCCAGCACGAGGGGCGGCGTTGCAGCGCAGCCAAGGCGTATCTGGCACCGGCCCGCCGGCGGCCCAACTTGCAGGTGATCACCGATGCGCATGTGACGCGCATCCTGCTGGAGTCGGGCAGGGCGGTGGGGGTAGCGTACACGCGGCATGGGCAGGCGCATGAGGTGCTTGCTGGTGCGGAGGTCATCTTGTCTGCCGGGGCGGTGCAAAGCCCACAGATCCTGATGCTGTCTGGTGTGGGTGACACGGAATGGCTGCGGCAGGCCGGGGTGGCGCCCGTGGTGCATCTACCTGGTGTTGGGCGTAATCTGCAGGATCATCTGGATGTGGTTGTGACGCATCAGGCCAAGCAGCCAGGCAGCTATGGCATCACCTGGCGCAATCTGTTGCGCGGCCCCTGGTATCTCTATCGCTATCTGGTCAAACGTGACGGCATGTATACCACCAATGGTGCCGAGGGTTGTGGCTTTGCCCGCACGGATGCGCAAGCGCCCCTGCCCGATGTGCAATTGCATTTCACCCCTGGCAAATTGCGTAAACACTCGCTGGATTGGCGCTTTCTGTGCGGTGAGGGGTATTCGCTGCATGTATGCAACCTGCGACCCAAAAGCCGGGGCGAGATCCGCCTGAACAGCGCTGATCCCTTTGCACCGCCTGATATCCGCCCCCATTATCTGTCACACCCCGATGACATGGCGCATATGGTGCGCGGGGTACGGCTGGCACGGCGCATCCTGGCTGCCCCGGCATTCGACGCCATTCGTGGGCCGGAGCTGACGCCTGGGGAGGATGTCGTCAGCGATGCTGAGATCGAGCAATTCATCTGCGAGCAGGCGGAAACCATCTATCACCCGGTTGGCACCTGCAAAATGGGGCATGACCCGCTGGCGGTGGTGGACGACCAGCTTCGGGTTCATGGTGTGGGCTGTTTAAGGGTGGTGGATGCCTCGATCATGCCTTTGCTGATCGGTGGCAACACCAATGCGCCGACCATCATGATTGCGGAAAAGGCAGCGGATCTGATCAAAGCCGATCGCCATCAATCCGCTCAGCTTGGTCATCCTGCGGCGTCGGATCGGGCGACACCCGCGCCAGTGGCCGAGATGGCGACCCCCGCCAATCTGTAGCCTGGCGGGTGCTGGCCAGGGCGTAATCGACATCCCGTGGCCGCCTTTGCCCGCCAACGATCCGGTCAGGCCCAATGACTGCCGATCAGGCCGGGACGGTATGGCTTACATGGTGTTCGGCCTTGCCCTGGAGCACGATTTGGCGCAGGCTATGACACCATGTCAATCGTGCCTAGAGCCATTTGATCATTGCTGCCATGGCGATCCTCGACCCCAGTACGTCTTCACTGCCTGTCCCAAACCCGACCAAATTACAACCGCCACCTGCCCCGCTGGGCTGGGTGGTGCGCCAGCGCCTGCTCGACAGGTTTGCACAGCAGACCAACGCAAGGCTGGTGGTGATCCACGCCCCTGCTGGCTATGGCAAGACGATCTGGATGCAACAATGCTGGCAGCAGCTGTTGCGGCGGCGGCCTGATCAGGCCGATGGGTTACGCTGGCTGCGGGTGGATACCACCGACAACGACCCCGTCCGCCTCAGCATCTACCTGCAAGCGCTGTCCGCGCCATCCGTCGAGCATGCCGAGGATGGTGTGTATTATTGCTTCATCGATGACCTGGATCAGCTCGACCACCCTGAAGCCTTGGCCACCATGCGGCTTTGGCTTGCGCAGCAGCTACCGACCATGACGGTGGTGCTGGGCGCACGGGTGCTGCCCGCGCTGGGGCTGGCCAGACTGCAATTGCACCATCCAACCTTGACCATCGACAGCCAGATGCTGGCGTATGACCTGGTCGAGCTGCAGCAGCATGCCATGACGCTGGGGATCGACCTGGCGCTTGATACCCAGCAGATGCTGTTGACCCAGACCGGTGGCTGGCCAGCGGCGATCCAGATGAGCTTGTTGGCCAGTAGTGATGAGCTTGCGTTGCAACAGCATCTGGCGGATCGGTACCACCAAGCGCAGACCTTGCTGCATTATCTGGTGGATGAGGTGATCTCGACCCTGCCTGCCGCTGCTCAGGACTTCCTGCTCGACACCTGTGGTTTCGATCCATTGTCGCCTGCCTTGTGCGATGCCGCCACAGGGCGGCGGGACAGCGAATATTGGTTGAACTGGCTGGCCCAGCAGGGCCTGTTCACTTCGGTGCACACCACCACTCCACGGCAATACCGCTACCACGCACTGTTTGCCGACTGCTTACGGCTGCACCAGCAACATCGCCGTGCTCCGATCCAGATCCAGGCGGTGTTGCGAGGCGGGGCGCGCCACCTGGCCCAGCAAGGCGAGGTGCAGCAGGCCATCGCCTTATGGCTGCAGGCTGGCGACATCACGGCGGCCATTCGGGAAATAGCCGACCAAGCCAGCGAGCTGGTGATCCAGGCCCAATTCGTCACTTTGAACCGGTGGCTGGCCAGGCTGCCACCGGATGGTGAGCTGCCCCTTACCTTGCTACTGTCTGCCGCCTGGTCTGCCGGGTTTGCCGGTGAGCTGGCACAGGCCGCTGCATGGTTGGCTCGGCTGATGCCATTTGCTGATCAGCTGCCTGAGGCACGGCAAGGGGAGCTGGCCGTGCTGCAACCGATTCTGCAGGCCGTCTGTGGCCATATCGACGATGCCTTGCGCCAAGGGGAGGCGCTGGTGCCTACCGTGCCCGACAGCCAGCATTTTGCAGCAGGGGCCTTGCACAATATGCTGGCCTATTGCCAGACCCTGGCTGCCCGTTTTGGCGACGCTCAACGGAGTGTGGCCGAGGCGCGACGGCACAATGAAGCAATTGGCAGCGGCTTGGGCCTGGGCTATGCGCTGAGCATCCAAGGCTTGATCGAGGCGAGCCAAGGTCAGCTCGATCAAGCCCTGTCCTGTTTCGAGCAAGCCGACCGGATGGCCCATCTGCAGCTGCGCCAGCATTGGTTCGAGCCTGGTCACGTCAAGGCCATGACCATCGGTCTGACCGCCAGCCTGCATTACGAGCAGGGCCGGGTCGAGATGGCTGCTGCCTTGCTGGACGACTATCTGCCACTCATGCGCCACCTGCCATCGCTGGATCTTTACCTGCTGGCGGTGCTGACGCGATGCCGCTGCCGGTTGGCATTGGGCCAATCAGCCCTTGCGCTCAGCGGGTTGGACGACGCGGAGCGCGAGGCGCAGGCCTGGCAATTCGAGCGCATCCATCATATCGCCATGTGGGAGCGCATTCGCATTGACCTGATCGAGGGGCAGATCACCACCGCAACACAGCGCTGGGCAACATTCCAGCCACCAAAGCCAGATGCCGACTGGCCGGTCATGCCCTCGCATACGGCAGCGCTCAATGGCGCGGGCATCGAGTGGGCACGTTACTGGTTGTCGACAGGGCAAGCGGCATTGGCGGCAGAGCAATTGGCTCTGGCCGAGGCCCATGCTCAGCGGACCGGCCAACGCTGGCGCAGGTTGCGGCTCCTGATCCTGATGGCACAGGCACAGGCCGCGCTGCAATTGGATGAGGCCGCTCACCAAAGCCTGATGGCTGCGCTGACCTTGGGCGCCGCCATGCAGGCGCAACGCAGCTTTCTCGACGAAGGCCCGGCGCTGTTGCACCAACTCGCCGGGCTGGATGGCGCCACAATCGGGCAGGCCGGAGGTGAGTCGTTACGGCAATATCATCAGGCATTGCTACAGACAGCCTTGATCGGGCCGACGCCTGACACCTTGCTGAGCGAGCGTGAGCTGGCGATTCTGCAACTCCTGGCGACCGGTATGGCAAATGAACAGATCGCGGAACAGGTGCATCTGTCAGTGCATACCGTCAAATGGCACATCCGCCGCATGCTGGGCAAGCTGTCCGCCCGCAACCGGAGTGAGGCAGTGTTTCAGGCCCGCCGACTGGGCTTGTTGGCGTGAGCCGCCTGACCGGGCGGGAGATGATCATCGGTGTGCTTTCGCGTATCATGATATGTTTTCCGGAAATGCCTGCTGATTGAGGCGCTTGCCGTCTCGACGCGTCGCAACTCCCTTGCTTTGTCAACACCGCCAACAGGAATGCCTTTCCCATGTTCGAGCACGTAAATGCCTATCCGGGCGACCCGATTCTGACGCTGGTTGAAACTTTCAACAAAGACACCCGCCAACCCAAGGTCAACCTTGGTATTGGTCTGTACTACGATGAGCAAGGCCGCATTCCGCTGTTGGGCTCGGTGCGCAAGGCCGAGGCCGCACGGGCCGCTCAACCTGGCCCGCGCCCGTATCAGCCGATGGAAGGCGCGGCCAACTACCGTGAAGCCGTGCAGAAGCTGGTGTTCGGTGCGACACATGAAGCGGTAACCGGTAAGCGCATCGCCACCATCCAGACCATCGGTGGCTCGGGTGCGCTGAAGATCGGTGCCGATTTCCTGAAACGTTACTTCCCGGAAAGCGATGTCTGGGTCAGCAACCCGACCTGGGACAATCACCGCGCGATGTTCGAAGGCGCCGGTTTCCAGGTGTTCGATTACCCTTATTACGATGCGGCCACCGGTGGCGTGCGTTTCGACGACATGCTGGCCACCCTGGCCAAGTTGCCGGCCAAGACCATCGTACTGCTCCACCCCTGCTGCCACAACCCGACCGGCGTTGACCTCAATCGTGAGCAATGGCTACAGGTGATCAAGTTGGTGGTCGAGCGCCAATTGATTCCTTTCATGGATATTGCCTATCAAGGCTTTGGCGATGGTCTGGAAGAAGATGGTTTCGCCATCCGCGCCATGGCTGATGCGGGTGTCAGCTTTCTGGTCAGCAATTCTTTCTCCAAAAATCTTTCGTTCTATGGCGAGCGTTGCGGTGGCCTGTCCGTGGTGTGCCCAACTGCCGAGGAAGCTGACCGGGTACTGGGCCAGCTCAAATTCACCGTGCGCCGTAACTATTCCAGCCCACCCACCCATGGTGGTCAGATCACCGCTGCGGTGATGCTCGACCCGGCCCTGCGCGCTGAGTGGGAAACCGAAGTGGCCGAGATGCGGGTACGCATCAAGGCCATGCGCCAAAAGCTTCATGACGTGCTGGCCGCCAAGGTGCCAGGCCGTGATTTCAGCTATTTCCTGAACCAGCGCGGTATGTTCAGCTACACCGGGCTGACCCCAGAGCAGGTAGATCGCCTGCGTGAGCAATACGCGGTCTATCTGGTGCGCTCTGGCCGCATGTGTGTGGCGGGGTTGAACGCAGGCAATGTCGATTATGTTGCCCAAGCCATGGCAGATGTGCTGTCCGCTTGATCTCTGCTGATCAATGGGAAAATCCAAGCCGGACGCTGTCCGGCTTTTTTTGCGCCATGCTTCTGCTGATGCCGACGTGCGCCTGCGGTGCTGCCGATAGGGGCAGGACGAGCATTGGCTAGGCCGAGCAGGCACATCAATCGGCAGTGTCGCTCCGCTATCGGTATTGCGTTATCATGCCATTTGCATGTCGGGGCTGGCGGCCTGATTTCAGGGGCTGCACCAAAGCGGCGATGAAATAACATCAGCAGCGCCGTATGTTCCCCGCGAATCCAACGTTGTTCTGGCTTGGTATGTGGTTTTTTTCAATGTTGTTGTCTTTATCCTTAACTATGATTCATATTGTTCAACCATTCTCTCGGTGATTTCAGCAATGCCCAATGGCGGGGGGGCTGCCAGGGTGCGTTGATCCATCGGTAAACAGGATGTGTCATGCCGCTTGTTACGGATGTACCGCTGGTTGTGGATCTGGATGGAACGCTCACACCGACTGACACGCTGGTGGAGTCTGTGCTGAAGGTAGTAAGGCAATCGCCATTGAATCTGCTGCGGATGCCGATATGGCTGATGCGAGGACGAGCTGGGTTCAAGACATGTGTCGCGGCGCGGGCGGGCATTGCCGCCCAACATCTGCCATATCGTGCGCCATTGATCGATTACCTGCAGGATGAGAAAGCCAAGGGGCGCCAGATCATCCTGGCCACGGCTGCGCATCGCACGATAGCTGATTCGGTGGCGGGGCATCTGGGCCTGTTCGATCAGGTATTGGCATCGGACACCCACCATAATCTGAAAGGCGCATCGAAGTTGCAAGCGATTCGGGAGCGGGTGGGGGATGCATTTGTCTATGCCGGTGACAGCCGGGCTGACCTGCCGATCTGGCTGGCGGCGGAAGGTGCGGTGTTGGTGGATGTGCCGGAGCGGATGGCAGAGGTGGTACGCCAGCGGGTGCGGGTAGAGCGTGAATTCCACGCTCCACAAGTCGGCTGCTTTGTCTGGTTGCGGGCTTTGCGGGTGCATCAATGGCTCAAGAATCTCCTGCTGCTGGTTCCGATGCTGACCGCTTTTTCGTTTACCGATGCCGGTAAGATGCTGAATATGGTGCTGGCGTTTCTGGCGTTCTCCCTGACGGCTTCCGCGACATATATCCTCAATGATCTGGGGGATCTGGAAAACGACCGGGCTCACCCGCGCAAACGGTTGCGGCCTTTTGCCAGCGCCCAACTGCCCATCCTGGGCGGATTGGGGGCATCGATCAGTACCCTGGCCGTTGCTTTTGGCCTGGCCTGGCTGGTGTCCAGCGAGTTTGTATGGACGTTGATGGCGTATCTGGCATTGACCAGTGCTTACAGCTGGGTGCTGAAGTCATATATGTTGGTGGATGTGTTGCTGCTTTCGCTCCTGTACACACTTCGAATCCTGGCGGGAGCAGTGGCGATTGGCGTGGCGGTCAGCTCCTGGTTGTTGGCGTTCTCGGTATTCATCTTTCTCAGCCTGGCCTTGGTGAAACGCTGTGCCGAGCTGATCGTGCTGGGTGCGAACGGGGAGGCTGTCTTGCACGGTCGGGACTATCGGGTGACGGATCTGGTCGTCCTGTGGCCGCTTGGCGTGGGGGCTGCGCTGTCCGCCGTGGTGGTGTTTGGCTTGTTCATCCATGCGCCGGAAACCCAGAGCCGTTACAGCAGTCCTCAGCTGTTGTGGCTGGTGGGGGTTGGGTTGATCTATTGGCTGGCTCGGCTATGGGTCAAAACCGCACGAGGAGAGATGCACGATGATCCCGTGGTGTTTGCAGCCAAGGATCGGGGCAGTCGCCTCACTATCCTGGCCATGGTCGTTGTGATGCTGGCTGCGCACTTTCTGACCTTTGGGGCCTTGTCATGAATACTTTCTTGATTGCTCTGGTCAGCATTGCGTTGTCGGTCACGGCTCAGTTTTCCCTGAAAACAGGAATGTCGAGCCCAGGTATCAAGGCGCTGTTGGTACAACCGCGTTCTTTGAAGACCTGGCTGATGGTGCTGTCCAATCAATATGTCCTGGGGGGGTTCCTGCTCTATGCCCTGGGCGCAGTGGTCTGGCTCAATGTGTTGGCCAAATGGGATGTGAGCAAAGCCTACCCCTTGGTCGGGTTGGGATTCGTGGTGACTGCAGTCGTGGGATATTGGCTGGGTGAACAGATGACTTGGCCGCGCATGGCAGGCATTGCGTTGATTTGTGCGGGGATCGTGCTGATCGGGAGAAGCTGATGCATTCACACAGTGATAAGCAACAACCGGACTGGCCATGGCTGGCATTGTTTGTGGTGATCGGCCTGGCGTTACGACTCGCTGCCATGGCCGGTTTTAGCCATGTGCCGGAGGGCGATGAGCTTGCCTATAAAAGCATGGCGCTCAATTGGGTGGGGGGTCATGGCATTGTCGATGAGATGGGCAATCGTGCCATGTATAACGTGGGGTACCCGCTGTTGGTATTGGCACCGGTCTTTTTCCTGGCGGGCGAGGATCTGCAGGCGATGCGCATGGCCAACGTGTGCCTGGGCGGGCTGTCCATCGTGCTCTGCTACTTGGCCGCCAAGGAAGCAGGGGCTGGGCGGCTGGGGCGGTTGGTGTCGGCTGCAGTCTGGGCGGTCTACTTGCCGGCCAGTGTGTACACCGTCTATTTGTTCAAGGAAAACCTGATGACGCCGATCATGCTGGGCGTTGTCTGGTGTGCGCTACGTCTGGCCAGGGCGCCATCGGTGCGGGTGGCAGTGGGCTGCGGCATATTGCTGGGCCTGTTGGCCTTGGTGGGCAATGCGGGCCTGTCTTTGTTGGGCATGGTGGTATTGGCGCTGGTGCTGGCACCCGTCCCGCCACCCAGGCGCATTGTGCTGGCGACGGTGATGCTCATTGCAGCCGCCCTGCTGGTTGTGCCCTGGATGATCCGTAATCAGCAGGTGATTGGTGCTCCGGTCCTGAATACCAACGGTGGGTTCAATCTGTATCTGGGTAACAACCCGGCGGCAACTGGCATGTATCTCTCCATCTCAGACACCCCACGAGGGGCGAGCTGGGGTGATTTGCGAAAGCTGGGTGAGGTGCGGGCTTCTGACGTGCTCAAGCAAGATGCCCTTGCCTGGATCAAGGCCAATCCGGTGCCTTTCCTGAGTTTGTCCTTGAAAAAAGCCGCCTATTTCTGGACCCCGCCATTCCATCAAGGTCAGGGTGAGGGATCGAGTGCCGAGCGTGTCGTGCGCGCGTTGTGGGGCATCCAATTCGTGTTGTTGATGGCTGCAGCACTGGGCACACTGTTGATCCGTGCGTTATGGCATAGACCGCTCGTGCTGCTATGGGTGGCCATTGGGTGCTACACAGCGGTACATATGCTGTTCTATGTGAGCTTCCGCTATCGTGAGCCCATGATGCCGGTGCTGGGTATCATGGCGGCACTTGTCGTTGAATCCTTGCTGTTGAGACGATTTGCATCAATGACGCTGGGCCGTGTGCGGGCCGTCTAGGTTCAGTCAACACGTCAATCGGTCTTGGGTTCCGCTTCCGGGTCAAGCTCATCGGGTACCGGCAAGTGCTCCGGCAGATCCGGCGCATGGCCACCATATTGGCGATAATGGCGCAGCTGATAGACATAGGCCAGCACTTCTGCCGCTGCGGTGTACAGCTTGGCGGGGATCTCCTGTTGCAATTCCGCATGAAAGTATAATGCCCGTGCAAAAGGCGGCGCCCGCATGATGGTGACGCCATGTTCACCTGCCAGCTCGATGATACGCTCGGCCAGCAGGTGCGAGCCTTTGGCGACGACCGTAGGGGCACGCATGATGCTGCTCTGATACTTCAGCGCGACAGCGTAGTGGGTCGGGTTGGTGACGATCACATCGGCCTTGGGTACTTCCTGCATCATCCGCTTGCGTGCCGCTTCACGCTGCAGGGCTCGGATACGGGCTTTGATTTCGGGTGATCCCTCGGACTCCTTCGATTCCTGCCGGACTTCCTCTTTGGTCATGCGTAGGCTACGTTGGTAATTCCACAGCTGGAACGGTACATCCAGTATCACCAGAATGATCATCGAGCCCGCCACCACTTCCAGCGTGTAGGCCACCAGTGCCGCCGTGTGGGTGTAGGCTGAGAAGGGGGATTCGGTGATCAGGGCCAGGAACTCTCCACGCTCTAACCAGATCACCCAGCCTGCCACACCGCCGATCAGAAAGGACTTGAGAATGGCTTTGGCCCCCTCTGCCAATGCGCTCATTGAAAACAACCGCTTGATGCCCGACAATGGATTGAGCTTACTGAATTTTGGCTCCAGGGCCTCGAAGGTCAGCAACCAGCCTCCGAGCAGCAACGGTGACACGATGGCGGCAATGGTGACCGCCAACATGAACGGCAGGAAAGCCAGTAAGGCATCGGCACAGGCTTTATAGAGCACTTCCAGCATTTGATGCGGGTGAGCCAGCAGATTGCGGTCGAAAGTCAGCCCATCACGAACCACCTGCTGCATGAAGTCGATGAAGCTTGGGCCCATGAGCACCAGCGTCGCAATGCCGGTCATGGTGACGGCAAAGGTGGGCAACTCCTTTGATCTGGCGATATTGCCTTTCTGCCGGGCTTCTTCCAGCCGCCTGCCCGAGGCGGGTTCCGTCCGTTCCTGATCGCTGTCTTCAGCCATCTTCCAATACCATTAAGGATGTATGTGCGGTGATCCAGCCAAGTGTAACCTGGATTGCCCTTGCCGGGCGTGACCTTGGTGGCTTGGCAGGCAAGACACCCCTGGCTGAATCGGCTAAGATGTATGGATTATGAACAACCCAGGGAGCGCTAGGGGCTGCATGATTGAAATGTCCGGTACAAGCCGGTCGATTGTCGTCCCTTGATATGAGTAGTCAGATCAGTTTACTTTTCCTCGCCATCGTTCTGGTGTTTTTGAACGGTTTTTTCGTGGCTGCTGAGTTTGGTCTCGTCAAATTACGGCAGACACGTGTCCGGGCCATCGCCAAAGCGCATGGTTTCCGTGGCCGTATCCTGGCCAAAGTCCACAGCAACCTCGACGCCTATCTATCCGCCTGCCAGCTTGGCATCACCTTGGCATCGCTGGGCCTGGGATGGGTGGGTGAGCCTGCCTTTGCCAGATTGCTGGAGCCGGTGTTCTCGGCGCTGGGTGTCGAAAGAGAAAAGCTGATTCATGGTATATCGTTTTTCGTCGCTTTTTTCATCATTTCCTACCTGCATATCGTGGTGGGTGAGCTGGCCCCCAAATCCATGGCCATCCGCCGTGCTGAAATCGTCGGGCTGTGGACTGCCGCGCCACTCTATGGCTTTTACTGGGCGATGTATCCAGCCATCTGGGCATTGAACACCAGTGCTAACTGGATATTGAAACTGGTCCGCCTGGATGCCACCGTATCGCATGACACCCATTATTCCGCAGATGAGTTGAAGCTGATTCTGCGCGGCTCCGAAGAGTCCGACCAGTTTACCAATGAGGAATGGCGGGTCTTGGCGCAGGCCTTGGATTTCCGTGAGCTGGATGTGGCCGATCTGATGCGCCCCGTCAGCGAAATGGTGGCCTTGCACGCCACGGATGGGGTGGAAAAGAACCTCGATCGCATGGTGCAGACACGCTATAGCCGCTACCCCTATATCGGCAAAGACGGCAAGGTGATGGGCGTATTGCATCTGAAAGATGTCTTTTTTGCATTGAATAAAGGCGAGGCCGGCAGCAATCTGGATGCGCTGGTCCGGCCAGCGCAGCTGGTGTCACCCAGCATGTCGGCCATGGAGCTGTTTCGCCGTTTTCGCGAGGGTGCGCCTCATTTTGCAGTGGTGACCTACCAGGACGGTGAGCCGTTGGGCTTCGTGACGCTGGACAACCTGCTCTCCGCCCAGGTGGGTGAAATCCGTGACGAGTTCCGTCACACGCAGAATGAATGGACCCGGTTAGATGATGGCTCGCTGATCGGCAAGGGCAGCCTGCCGATCTTCACTCTTGAGCGTGCGCTGGGCGTCGATATCGATCAAGACGACGTGGATACGGTCGGGGGGCTGCTGATGTGGCGCCTGGGCGATCTGCCCAAGGAAGGCGACCGCATCACGTTCGATGAATTCGATGTCGTGGTCAAACGCATGAAAGGACCACGGATCGTCATGGTGCGGGTCTACCCGAGATTGGCGAACGCGGCTTGAAACAGCATTGCCATATCAATACCACGACAGACGGCCTCGACAGAGGCCGTTTTGTCTTGCCGTGGCCGCTGGGTTGCGGAGGGCTCCTGCCGTGGATGTCATTGCAGCTTACAGCGTGTTTTAGCCCGGCGAAGTCTGTCTGAGCAATCGGTCATCGAAAGGGTAGTGCTGAGCGCTGAGGATCTGACAGTGGCTGGCGTCGAGATGCAGCGGGTTGAGCAGCACATTCTGGGTGAAGGGGACGATGGCGCTGGGGACGTATAACAAGGCAGATGCGCCTTGTCGCAGCCATTGATCGCCTATGCTGCGGGTCAGCAGGGTCTGGGTCCGCCAGTCATCAGTAAGGTGGTCAGGCTCGATGGCCGCTGCACTGACGGTGTCCGCGACCTGAATGCGCAATAACTGATAGTTGCGGGGCAGGGCAGTCAGCGTGCTGATTTCCAGGTGAACCAGGGTTTCCAGCAGAGCGCTGGCGGGCGAGGTGGCCAGGTAGATGATTGGTCTACCCTTGCTATGCCAGCGTGCCGGGCCGATCAGGCCGCCTTTCCCGCTCAGATCTGCATAGTTGCTGATGCGCCAGAGTGTCTGGGGTGGGTGCATGGTTGCTCAGGCGGCGTAGCCTTCGTCGATTTCGTTCAGGTAGTTTTCGACCAGCCGGCAGCCGACATCGGTTTTCAGCATATCCAACGGTGATTTGCCATTGAAGCGCTGGAGCGGGCGTCTGAGCCAGGCAATGGCGGCCTCATGTTCCGCAAACACCACCTCGGCCTGGGTGAGCACCCGTGCCAGTCGAACCGCCCGCTCGCTTTCTTCGGGGTTGAGTGGCTCGCCTTTGCTCTGGCGATGTTGCAGGGTGCGTGCCGGGGCAACCAGGCTGATGATCTCAGAGCGCTTGATACCCGCATTGGTCAACATGGCGACTGCTGCAAGCGGAAGTCCTGCGCTGATCTGCTCGGCCAGCCCCAGCTCATCGTTGACTGGAATGGCGAGTAATTGTGATAACCGGCTGTAGTCATCACCGTCGTCTTGTGCCTCGACAGCAACGAATGTGAAGGGTTTGGCTTGCGGCATGCTACGGCTCCTTGCGCAAAATGCAATTGTATTTTAGGCGTTTTGCGCTTGTGTTGCAATTGGAAAGGCGATCGACACCAGCAAGCCACCTGCCGGGTGATTGCTGACTTGCAGCTCGGCCCGATGGGCATCGGCAATGCGCCGCACAATCGCCAGCCCAAGCCCGCTGCCTCCGTCGGCGCGTCGGGCCGGGTCGAGCCGGGTGAAAGGCTGCATCAGTGTCAGGATCATGTGGGATGGAATGCCCTGGCCATGGTCACGCACCTGTAAGATCAGCCGGGCGTCGATCTGCTTGATGGTGATCTCGATCGGCGGTGCGCCATACAGCCGGGCATTGTCGATCAGGTTGGTCAACAGGCGCTGGATGGCCAGTGGATGCACCTTGACCAAGGGGATGTCCACCGCAGGTTGGATCTGCAACATCAGCCCCTGCCGCTGGTAGCGGTCTTGGGTGTCGCGCAACAATTCATTCAGATCGCAGACCTGAGCTTGCTCTTCTGGCTCGCCAGCGATGAAATCGCGGAATTGCCGGACGATCCGATCGATGTCATCGATGTCGGTCAGCATGCCTTCACGCAGGCTGTTATCCTGCATCATTTCTACTCCCAGCCGCAGACGGGTGAGTGGGGTGCGGACATCATGTGATATGCCTGCCAGCATGACCCGGCGATCAGTTTCTGCCTGTTGCAGGGCTTGTGTCATGCTGTTGAAGGTCTTGGCCAGGCTGCGGGTTTCGCGCATCTTGCCCTCTGGCAGTGGCGCTGGGTGTTCGCCCTGGGTCAGTTGGCGGGCGGCGGAAATCAACTGCTTCAGTGGCCGGTTCAGGTACCAGGCAAAGAAAAATGCGGCCACTACTGCGATGGCCGAGAAGCCCAACACTGCCAGGCTCAGGGTTGTCCGTAGTTGCGGCTGAGGGCTGCCGATGGGGATGACCAGCCAGTGCGGCTCATTGAGCATATTGATCTGTAGCCACAGAAGTGGCTTGGGTAGGAGCTGGAAGCGGACATCGTTGAATGCCAGGCCATCCGCTTTCAAATGGATCAGCAATGCATCCAGGTCGCCATCCAGGGGTTGATGATTGATGGGTGGGCGGGCTGCAGTTCGCGGTAACAGGTTGATGGAAAAGGGGCGATTGTAGGCGTCCAGATAGAGGGCGCGCTCATCGGCATTCATGTTGGCGAGGGTGGATTCCAGATCGGCCAGGGCATCGATCACCTCTTCCGAGATCTGCTGAGCCATCTGGTGACGCCAGTTGTAGTGCAGCAGGCCCAGGGTGAACAACTGGCTGACCATCACCAGGCCGACCAACATTGCGGCCAGCCTGCCAAACAGCGATCTAGGCATCAGCGCTGGCCACCATCAGGTACGAACACATAGCCAAATCCCCAGACGGTCTGGATGAACTTCGGCTCGGTAGGATTGGTTTCGATCAACTTGCGCAGCCGCGAGATCTGCACATCGATGGATCGGTCGAACGCTTCGTGTTCCTTACCGCGTGCCAGCTCCATCAAGCGCTCCCGCGATAACGGGTGCCGTGGGTGCATGGCCAGCACTTTCAGAATCGAGAACTCCGCATGCGTCAGCGAGACATCCGCGCCTGCCTTGGTCAGCTTGCGAGAGCCCGCATCCAGAACGAAATCAGCGAATTCATAGATCTCTTCCGCGTTGTAATCGGCTGCCAGCGCAGGGGTGGGGGATTGCCGACGCAGAATGGCATTGATGCGGGCAACCAGCTCACGCGGGTTGAACGGCTTGGCCAGATAATCATCTGCGCCCATCTCCAGCCCCAGGATACGGTCGATATCATCCCCTTTGGCAGTCAGCATCAGAATGGGCAGCAGATCGTGCTGGGCGCGTAGCCGACGGCATACGGCCAGACCATCTTCACCAGGCAGCATCAGATCCAGCACCAGCAGGTGAGGCCTATTCCGCTGCAGCCGCTTGTCGAGTTGGCTGGCGTCGGCATAGGCATCGACATCAAAGCCTTGCTCAGTCAGATAACGTAGCAAAAGCTCACGTAGGCGTGGGTCATCATCGATGACCAGGATGCGTTTGGGCGTGGTTGTATTCATGGCTACAGTGTATCAAGCGTGGGGTGGTGGATTCGAACACCAATTGTTAAAAGCTGTATTGATTGTGGATGCTGCTTGCGAATTTTTACAAGCGACACATGGCGTAACACAGCTGCTTTACACATGGCGCAGAGAATGTCAGGCAGGAAAAAGTAAGGCCGGGTAATCTGTCGAGCAAGCTGCGCCAAGACTGGACATCAATGCATCTGATGGCCTATCTGATAGTGATGGGTGGATCTACTACCGAGTGTAATTGACCAGGGACCCGGTCAATTGTTCAAAAAGGATGTGGCGTTTGGCACATTGAACGCAGCAGATGCCTTGATGCCCAATGAACACAAGGGCCGTGCGGCCCAGCAACAATGATTGATGATGTGCATGGTGACAACCTACCGAATTCAGCTCAACCCCGCATCGCAGTTGGCCAGCCACTGGCCAACCTGTTGGTGTGCCTGGTTGATCGCCCTGGTACTGTGTGGCCCGGTGATGGCTGATGAAAGCCACCAGGGCAAGCCACCTGCCGGGGCGCGTAGTGCCGATGAGTCAGCGCCGATGGAACATCGCGAGCGTCGATTGGAGCGTGCTTTACGTGACGGCAAACTGACCGCAGAGGAAGCAGAGCGGATTCGCGAGGGCTGGCGTGGGCAAGGTGCAATGCCCAATTGGTGGGGAGGGGGCGCACGATCTGGCGTGCCCCAACCCGATGATGCCTGGAGTGAGCGCCGTAAGAAGCTGAATGAGATCCTGACGCCAGTACAGAAACAGCAATTCGAGGAAATGCAAGCGCAGTGGCGGCAGGCGCGCGAGCGGCTGGAGCAGGGTTTCACGGAATCTCAACGCGAGCTGTCACGCCGCCGCCATGCTTTGTCGCCAGAAGCCCGGCGCCAGCTGTATGAGAGCTTTACGCCCGAGCAACGTGAACAGATCAAGTCGTTCTTCAAGCAACAAAAACAAGCACGAGAACACTTCTTCAATAGCCTAAGCCCAGAACAACGGGCTCAATTGCCTCCCCCGCCCATGCCCCACCCACCGATGACACCAGACGGCCCGCCCGGCGGCGACTGATCGATCTCAGCCTGAGTGCAGCGGTGATTGCTGGCTGGCGTGAGCCATCGGCATCAACCCGTAGCCCATGATTGGATAGGCACCCGAACTCGTCCCCCAGGCCGTGCCGGCAGAATGCTGACCATGCCGGGGCTTGTCATGTGGCCGGTCAACTGAATGGCCTCATCTTGCTTCCAGTACATCCTGGTCGCCATTTTACGAGCTGTATTCTGGCCTGCTCGCTTGACCGGGTTTGCTACTTATGGTGATGGATTGGTATTGATGCTGGTCGGGCTGTATCACTGGGCCAGACCTGTCTGATTGCACTGGTGTGCGGGTCTATGCGGAAGCGACAGAAAAGGCCTGGCGGGCACCTAGACAGTGTGGATGGCATCGGCCAAGGTTGATGCAGTGTCTATTTTGAATTTTAAATGGTATTGTGTTGGTATTGAATTATATCGCGTTGTACGCCATTGGCAGAGGCGACAGAGCGGTGCGTAAATAAGATGGCCTTCGGTTTGGCTTGCTGCTGACTGTGGTCGTGTAGGCGTTGGCATGGCAATCGCTTTGCGGCTGCCTGCCTGATGACTTGGATGGTTTTTCTGACTCGGGTGGATTGACACAATGCAGCAGTCGTCTCATGGCATGACAGATCTGGACAACTCGTCAACACAACCTGCCCCCGCGCCAGCCACAGTGCCGATTCGGCGTAGCCAGTGGGCGGTGGCCGCATTGTTCCTGGCACTGGGTTTCAATGTCGGGACCTGGGCGTCTCGCATCCCCGATCTCAAAGTAGGTTTGGGTTTGGGGGCCGCTCAGGTTGGTACTTTATTGTTGGCGTCTGGTCTGGGGGCCATCTGCGCTTTTCCGCTGATCAGCATTTTGTTGCTGCGGCTGGGCTCGCGTCGGCTGTGCGTGCTCGCCGTGAGCTTGCTGCCGGTGGTGTTGGTGGGCATGGCGTGGGCACCCAACTATCCGGCGGCATTGCTGGTGATGTTCGCTGAAGGGGTGTTGTGCGCGTTGGTCAACACATCCATGAATGGCCAGGGCGTGGTGGTCGAGCGGGTTGGTGGGCAGGCGATTCTGTCTCGTCTGCATGCGGTATTCAGCTTGGGCCTGATGTGTGCAGCTGTATTCGCCTCGGGCTTGAGCCATCTGACGACGAATCTCTGGGGACATTTCATTGCAGCCTCTTTGATCATTACCGGTTTGCTGTGCTATGCCTCGCCTGGGTTGTTGTCAGACCAACCCACCGCCAGCCAGGGACACAATACCAAGCGTAACTGGTCAGATGTCACGACGCTATGGCTGGGCTGTGCACTGTTTTTCGGCACTATCGCAGAGGGCTCGATGACCGAATGGTCAGCGCTGTACCTGCGCGAAATCGTGGGTGCCTCGGTGAATCAGGCACCCTTGGGCATTGCGGCAGTCTCCACCAGCATGCTGGTGGCCAGGTTGTTTGCCGATAGCTGGCGAGCCAGGTGGGGCGATAAATGGCTGGTGGTGGTAGGTGGGGTGGTGGCATTCACCGGACTGGCATTGGCGCTGGCACTGGGCGGGTTGATCCCAGCTCTGCTGGGCTTCTCGTTGGTGGGCGCCGGGGTGGCGGCGATATCGCCATGTATCTACTCCGCAGCAGCACGGCTTAGCCCCATCACCTTGGCCACCGTGACCACCATTGGCTCGGTCGGCTCCCTGATGGGGCCACCTGTCATCGGCTTGGTCGCGCAGTGGAGCGATCTGCGTGGTGGTATGATGGTGATAGCCATTGCCGCGCTATGGGTGTCCATCTGTGCATTGCGTATCCGGTGGGTTTGACGAATCGGCACGGCTGTCGCCGCACAATGACTGTGCTGGCCATTCCGACGCCGGTTGTGGTTGACAGCATCAGGGTGGCGGGGAGACAATCCGCCCATCATTTTGCGCAGCCGATGGCCATGAACTGTAGGCCCGCGCTCTCTGGCCACAGGCAACCCCTGTGGCGTCATCGGGCTGATCCGGCGCCTTATACACGTCACTCATCGATCAGTCATCATGTCTGTTGGTTCAGCTTATCTCGCCATCGTTTTCATCTGGTCTACTACTGCACTCGGCATCCGTTGGAGTGTTGAGGAGCACGGTTTCCTGTTTGGCGTGGCAAGCCGCATGACTGTTGCGCTGGTGCTGATCTGGGCGGTGTGCTGGTTCAAACAGACAGCGGTGCGATTCGATCGGCAATCCGTCGAAACCTATGCTGTCGCAGGCCTGACCCAATTTCTGTCGATGATGTTGACCTACTGGGGGGCACAATTCATTCCCTCTGGTCTGATTGCCGTTCTCTATGGCACCGGCCCGATCTGGACGGGGCTGTTTGCGTCGTGGTGGTTGTCCGAACGCTTTACCCGTCGCAAATTGATTGGTCTGTTCATGGGGCTGGCTGGCCTGTCGGTGATCCATCATGCATCCATCCTGCAAGGCGGCACGGCCTGGTATGCTGTGGTGGCGGTGCTGGTGGGCGCAGTGGTGCAGGCGTTGGCGACGGTGTGGGTCAAACGCATTGGTGCCGAACTGGACCCGTTCAGCATCACAGCTGGCTCGCTGACGCTGGGCGTGCCACTGTACGTGATCGCCTGGTGGTCATTCGGCCAGGCTTGGCCGGATCACCTGACGACCCGAACCGCACTGGCAATCGCCTATATGGCAGTCGTCGCCTCGGTGATTGGTTTCAGTCTGTTTTTCTATCTGCTCAAACACATGCAGGCTGGTAAAGTAGCCTTGATCCAGCTGATCACGCCGGTCACGGCCATGCTGCTTGGGCAGGTGCTGAATGGAGAACCTGCGGACCCGGTGGTGTGGGCGGGCACCGCCCTGATCATTCTTGGTCTGGGGGTGCATCAATACGCCAGCCTGCGCGGCGGGCTGGGTCGGATTTTGAACTGACCGGGTGTTGGGCGCACTCCAATGCATGGTGAACGCCTCTTCAAAAGGAAGGCGTCGGAGCCACTGTTGAAAATATAGCGAAAACAGGCGTTTACCTGCCCTGGCGCTTTTCGCGATGGTGCTCGTATCGCTGCACCACATTACCCTTTGGGTCAACTGCTTCCAGTTGCACATCAAACCCCCACAATCGCGCGACGTGTTTCAAGACTTCTTCGGTTTGCTGGTTCAGGGGGCGGCGCTGGAATTGGGTGTGTCGTAAGGTCAGTGAGCGGTCGCTGTGGGTGTTGACGGAATACACCTGGATATTGGGCTCGCGGTTGCCCAGATTGTATTGGTCGGCCAGCTTGTGGCGGATGTGGCGGTAGCCGTCATCGTCATGGATTGCCGAGATCAACAGCTTCTCGTCCTCATCATCGTCCAAGACCGAGAAGAAATGGAAGTCGCGGATCAGCTTGGGTGAAAGGTACTGGGCAATGAAACTTTCATCCTTGAAATTGCGCATCGCGAAATCCAACGTTTTCTGCCAGTCGCCACCGGCAATATCGGGGAACCAGCGTCGATCTTCTTCGGTGGGCTCCTCACTGATGCGGCGGAGGTCGCGCATCATGGCGAATCCCAGCGCATAAGGGTTGATGCCGTTGTAATACGGGCTGGTGACTGGTGGCTGGTAGACCACATTGGTGTGGCTTTGCAGGAATTCCATCATGAAGCCATCACTCAGCAGCCCTTCGTCATACATCTGGTTGAGGATGGTGTAATGCCAGAAGGTCGCCCAGCCTTCATTCATGACTTGTGTCTGACGTTGCGGGTAGAAATACTGGGCAATCTTGCGCACGATACGCACCACCTCACGCTGCCAGGGCTCCAGCAGCGGGGCGAATTTCTCAATGAAATACAGCAGATTCTCCTGCGGCTCGACCGGAAAGCGCTGAATCTCCTGTGCCGCTGGGGCTTCATCGCGGCGGGGCAGGGTGCGCCAGATGATGTTGACCTGCGATTGCAGATACTCCTCGCGGTCTTTCTGACGTGCTTTTTCTTCCGCCAGTGACAATTTGGCGGGGCGTTTATAGCGATCCACGCCATAGTTCTGCAGGGCATGGCAAGAGTCCAGCAGCTCCTCGACGGCATCGACGCCATAGCGTCGCTCACAGTCTGAGATGTAATTCTTGGCAAACACCATGTAATCAATGATTGCATCCGCGTCAGTCCAGGTGCGGAACAGGTAATTGCCCTTGAAAAAAGAGTTGTGGCCATAGCTGGCATGGGCGATCACCAGCGCTTGCATGGTCAGCGAGTTTTCCTCCATCAGGTACGCGATGCAGGGATTGGAGTTGATCACGATTTCATAGGCCAAGCCCATCTGGCCACGTCTATAGCCTTTCTCGGTGCTGAGGAAGTGCTTGCCGAACGACCAATGGTGGTAGCTGACAGGCATACCAACCGAGGTGTAGGCATCCATCATCTGCTCGGCAGTGATCACCTCCAGTTGATTGGGATAGGTATCGAGTTTGAAGCCTTCGGCAACCCGACGGATTTCTTTATGAACCTGCTCCAGCAGCTCAAAAGTCCATTCCGATTGGTCAGGCAGCCGACCTGGGCGAGGGGTGGTCAGATCCATACTCATTTCGGCTGTTTCTTGAAAAGTTCGCGGAACACCGGATAGATATCAGCCGGTGACTCGATTTTCTGCATCGCAAAGTGTGGATGATAGTCCTTGACCTGGGTGTATTCCTCCCACAGATTCTGTGCGGGCCCGTCTGTGATCTCGACATAGGCAAAGTATTGCACCAACTCCATGATGTTATTGGTCAGCAGCTCTCGACAGGTGATCGAGTCGCTGTCCCAATTGTCGCCATCAGAAGCCTGTGCGACATAGACATTCCAATCGCCTTTGGCATAGCGTTCTCGAATGACCTTCAAGAGAAGGTGCAGCGCGCTGGATACCACCGTGCCGCCGGACTCACGGGAATTGAAGAACTCCTGTTCATTCACCTCAACAGCTGAGGTATGGTGGCGGATGAATACCACTTCGATCTTGTCATAAACCCGTGTCAGGAAGAGATACAGCAAAATGAAGAAACGCTTGGCCGTGTCTTTCTTTTGCTCATCCATCGAGCCGGAGACATCCATGATGCTGAACATCACCGCCTGATTGGCCGGTTTCGGGATCTTGACTCGGTTGGAGTAGCGCAGGTCGAACGGATCAATGAAAGGGATGGCCAGAATCCGTGTCCGGAGATGGTGGATCTCATGCCGCAGCGCCTGGATTTCCGGATGATCCTCCGGCAGATCCTTCAACAAAGCCTCCAGCTCCGCCTCGGCCTCTTTGAGCCGTCGGCGTGAAGGGCCGCCCACGGCAATCCGCCGCCCGAGCGCGCCACGTAACGAACGCAATACATGGATGTTGGAAGGCGTGCCGGATACCGTGAAGCCAGCCCGATGCTGTTTGAACTCGGTGGTCGAGGCTAATTGAGTCTTCACCATATTCGGCAGTTCGAGATCCTCGAAGAAATAATTCATGAATTCTTCGCGGCTCAGCTCGAATACAAAATCATCCTCGGTCGTTTCCTCGCTGTTGCCTGCTTTGCCTTTGCCTGCACCGCCCCCGCCACCCTGTGGACGATTCACGCGATCCCCTTTGATGTATTCCTTATTGCCAGGATGGACGGTTTCCCACACGCCGCCCCGGGTGTGGCCAAAAGTGGGTTCGCTGATGTCTTTGACGGGAATGGAGACTTTCTCTCCACTATCGATATCCGTGATCGAGCGACCTTTCACCGCCCGCGCCACGGCATCCTTGATCTGCGCTTTGTAACGACGTAAAAAGCGTTCGCGATTGATCGCTGACTTGTTCTTGCCCTGAAGTCGCCGGTCGATAAGGTAAGTCAAAACACTCTCCTGCTTGCCTTCCATCACTCGCCATGCAGCCCGAGTGACAGGAACTCACTGCAGCCGGGCTGTCCGCTCGACAGCCGGTGCTGCAACTCGCCACATCGCCTTGTTGGCCGTGTCCGTTGGCGTAAGCCACGGAAGACCGGTCAGATCAGCTACGGGCGGTTCCCCGCCCGCCAGCTGCTGACCTGCATCACGAGGATTTCCGTACTCGCAGATACCATTCACACAACAGGCGCACCTGCTTGGCGGTATAGCCTTTGTCCACCATGCGATCAACAAAGTCCTGATGTTTCTTGGCATCTTCGGCACTGGCTTTGGCGTTGAACGAGATGACGGGCAGCAATTCTTCGGTGTTCGAGAACATTTTCTTCTCGATCACGGTACGAAGCTTCTCGTAGCTGGTCCAGGTCGGGTTTTTGCCGCCATTCTGCGCCCGTGCCCGCAGCACGAAATTGACGATTTCGTTGCGGAAGTCCTTCGGGTTGGAGATGCCTGCTGGTTTCTCGATCTTTTCCAGTTCATTGTTCAAGGCATTGCGATCGAAACTTTCACCTGTATCTGGGTCGCGGTATTCCTGATCCTGTATCCAGAAATCAGCGAAGGTGACATAACGATCGAAAATGTTCTGACCATATTCCGAATAACTTTCCAGATAGGCTGTCTGTATCTCCTTGCCGATGAACTCCACATAACGTTGCGCGAGGTATTCCTTGATATAGGCCATGTATTTCTGCTCGACCTCGGGCGGGAACTGCTCACGCTCTACCTGCTGTTCCAACACATACAACAGGTGCACCGGATTGGCGGCCACCTCGGTATGGTCGAAATTGAACACCTTGGACAGGATCTTGAAAGCAAACCGGGTCGATAGACCGTTCATCCCCTCATCCACTCCGGCATAGTCGCGGTACTCCTGCATCGACTTGGCTTTCGGATCGGTATCTTTGAGGTTGTCGCCATCGTAGACCTGCATCTTGGAGTAGATGCTGGAGTTCTCAGGCTCTTTGAGGCGAGACAGCACGGCAAACTGCGCCATCATCTTCAAAGTGCCTGGTGCGCACGGTGCTTGCGACAGTGAAGAATTGCGTACCAGCTTCTCATAGATGCGGACTTCCTCGCTGACGCGCAGGCAATACGGTACTTTGACGATATAGATCCGGTCGAGGAAGGCCTCATTGTTGCGGTTGTTCTTGAACTGCTTCCATTCAGACTCATTTGAGTGCGCCAGCACGATGCCCTCGAATGGAATGGCGCCAAACCCTTCCGTACCTTTGAAATTGCCTTCTTGTGTGGCCGTCAGCAATGGGTGCAGCACCTTGATCGGTGCCTTGAACATCTCGACAAATTCCATCAGGCCCTGATTGGCCAGACACAGCCCGCCCGAGTAGCTGTAAGCATCCGGGTCATCCTGTGCGTACTCTTCCAGCTTGCGGATATCGACCTTGCCGACCAGAGACGAGATGTCCTGATTGTTCTCGTCGCCAGGCTCGGTCTTGGCGACGGCAATCTGCTTGAGGACGGATGGGTAGCGCTTGACGACACGGAACTGATTGATATCACCATTGAACTCGTGCAGCCGTTTGACAGCCCAGGGCGACATGATGGTTTTCAGATAGCGGCGAGGGATGCCGTAGTCTTCTTCCAGGATCGGGCCGTCTTCGTCTTCGCTGAACAGCCCAAGGGGGGATTCATTGACAGGAGAGCCCTTGATGCAAAAGAACGGGACTTTCTCCATCAGGTATTTGAGTTTTTCAGCGATGGATGATTTACCACCACCCACAGGGCCCAGCAGATAGAGAATCTGTTTCTTCTCTTCCAGCCCTTGTGCAGCATGCCGGAAATACGCCACCACCTGCTCGATGACTTCTTCCGTGCCATAGAATTCGCGGAATGCCGGGTAGACCTTGATCACCTTGTTGGCAAAGATGCGCGACAGCCGCGTATCGTTGCGGGTGTCAACCAGCTCTGGCTCACCGATCGCAGCCAACATACGCTCGGCTGCAGTAGCATACGCGAGCGGATCCCGCTTGCAGATATCCAGGTATTCCTTGAGGGAGTATTCCTCCTCCCGGGTTTTTTCGTAACGTGCTGCGTAGTTCTCAAAGATGTCCATGTGTCATGCCCTTTGTGTCTCTACCAGTCAGTTCGGCCGGTGCCAAGCCCAAATATTGGGCTTAGAGGATTAGTCCCGAAAACGCGAGGGGAATTCCATCGCCAAGGCAGTTTTTTTGTGGATCACGATATTGCATTGCAGCGTAAAGCCGCATGCTGCCTTGTATCAGTGCTGTCCTGCCTCCCTGATTCCAGCATAGCTGAATCTTTTTTTAGCGTCAGCCATTCTTTCCGATGAATGGATATTCAATCATTACAGATGGTCATTGGTGCGAGGGCAAGCTTTGGGTCACTTAACGATTCCCGCATTCAGAAGGAAGTTGATTCAGAGCATAGAGGATGGCATCCTGTTTGACTGGCCTTTGTGCGGAGAATGCCAGATATTGGAAGCGGTTGCGCGGGAGGGGCCATGTTCTGCTGGCACGATTTCATGGTGCGTGCCGATGGGTGCTCGGTATCGTTCGCATTACCGAGGGTGGAAGACCGGCGCCAGGTCGGCCTGCCACCAGGATGGCACAGTGATAGCGCTTATCGGGCAGCCATACGGATCGCACCGTCAAGGCGTATCACTTCACCATTGAGCATGGGGTTTTCGATGATGTGCCTGACCAATGCGGCATATTCATCGGGCTGCCCAAGGCGTGAGGGGAAGGGCACCTGCTGGCCCAGTGATTGGCGAACCTCCTCTGGCATGCCGGCCATCATGGGTGTATCAAACAGCCCTGGGGCAATGGTCATGATCCGGATGCCATGCCGTGCCAGCTCGCGGGCGATGGGGAGGGTCATGCCGACGATGCCTGCTTTCGATGCGGCGTAGGCGGCTTGCCCGATCTGCCCATCAAAAGCGGCGACGGAAGCCGTGTTGATCAGCACGCCACGCTCACCCGTTGTATCCGGTGTATTCCGGCTCATGGCGTCGGCTGCCAAGCGGATGACGTTGAAGGTGCCGATCAGGTTGATCTGGACGGCACGACTGAAGGACTCCAGCCGATGAGGGCCTTCCTTGCCAACCACCTTTTCTCCTGTTGCGATGCCTGCACAGTTGACGGCGCCCCACAGGCTGCCAAAGGTATCGAGCGCAAGCTGGATGGCTGCCGACACCTGAGCCTCACTGGTGACATCGGTTTTCGCAAATCGGGCCTTGGTGCCGAGCGATTCAGCCAGGGCGTGCCCGGTCTGCTCGTTCAGATCGGCAATCATCACATTGGCCCCTTGCTCGACCAGCAATCGGGCCGTTGCAGCACCCAGACCTGAGCCGCCACCTGCTATCAAAAACGTCTTGTTCTTCGCATCCATCTCATCCTCCTCTGGGATCATGTCATCATCGCGTGACCCGCCATGTGGGTGATGGCAGGCCAGATGGGCCGACAGCCGCGGATTGCAGCGTCATCGCGGGGGGATTGTCTGGTATTTGGCCCGGTGGCGTCTACTGGCATGGCCAGGGAGTAGGGCAGGACAGGGGCCGCCTGGCCAATGGGCCGTGGTGGTGGCAGATCGATGACAAAATCGACTTGGCCAAGCGCCCGACTTACGAAGGTGGTTGGTAGGCAGCATCCCACCTGCGTGGCGAGATGCAGCACGTGCTATTCAAACAAGACCTTACCCAAGGCTTTGACGGGTTCGCCATTGCCTTCTACGGCAGTCAGAGTCTGGTCGATGGCATACCACCAGTTGATGGGCATTTCGGCATCCGCCGTGTCTTGCGCCAGCTTGCGTTCGGATACGATCTGCTGAACCGACTCCACCAAGGTCAGAAAACCGACCAGTACCTCATTCCGCTCTCGGGCGCTGATGGTCTGGTCAAAGTGCAGGCGAATGCCTTTTTCGCGCGATGCTGTCAGCAGGAAATTCACACCATGCCCATCTGTGACCGGGAATTCCGCCAGCTGCTCAGGCAGCTGGATGCGCGCCACGTCTGGCTCGATGTAGCCCAGCTGCCGCAACAACAGCGCGAGCACATAGGTCTCGATCCGATTCATGGCCTGATAGCAACGGGCAATCAGCTCACGTGCGACTGATGGGGTGAAAAAAGGCTCCTGCTCGCTGGGTGCCCACATTACGTAGGTGCCAGTGGGGAGTTGATCTGGAAGTCTTTGTAAAGAAGAGAGAAAGTCTGTCATTGTCACTGTGGGGTTGCATGGCAGTTGGGCCCATGCAGAAAAAAAGCGGCTGTCAAAGCCGCATTTTTTCGTAATTTTTCTCCCATGACAAGCTGGCGGATCATCGTATCTTGACATGCAGCCCACATTCCTTGTTGGCCGGGTCTTCCCACCACCAGCGGCCAGCGCGGATGTCTTCACCCACCGCGATGGCCCGGGTACAGGGTGCGCAGCCGATCGATGGATAATGCTTGTCGTGTAGCGCATTGTAGGGGATCTGCTGTGCGCGGATGTATTCCCAGACTTCTTTTTCTGTCCACTCTACCAGAGGGTTGAATTTCTCCAGGCCATTGTCGTGGTCGAATTCATGTTCCGGTAGATCGGTGCGGGTGGTCGATTGCTGGCGGCGCAGGCCGGTGATCCAGGCTTTCTTCCCAGACAGCGCACGTTGCAGTGGCTCGATTTTGCGAGCATGGCAACAGGCCTTGCGTAGCTCGACGCTATCGTAGAAGCCGTTGATCCCGTGCTGATTGACATATTCCTCAACCAGCGCGGTCTGCGGGAAGTACAGCTTGATGGGCAGGGCCGGGTAGGCCGCCTTGGTTTCCTGCATCAAGGCGTAGGTTTCCGCTGGCAGACGGCCTGTGTCCAGGCTGAAGGTTTCAATCGCAGCACCGGACTTGGCGATCAGATCGGTCAGCACCATGTCCTCAGCCCCTAGGCTGTTGGCGAAGACGGCTGGGCTGAATGCGTCGCCGATATGACGTAGCAAGGCCATTGCAGCATCGATTTTGATTTGCAGACTCATGGAATACTCCAGAAAAAAGGCATCAGACTATCAATTTGGTGCCGACAATGGCCAGCATGAGCGCCAATGCGGGGCGCAGGTATCGATCCGAGATTCCGCCGGACAGCTTGCCGCCAAGGTAAATGCCCGGTAGCGAGCCGATCAGCAGTGAGCCCAGGACATGCCAGTCGATATTGCCCAGCCCGGCGTGGCCCAGGCCAGCGACCAGGGTCAAGGGCACGGCATGCGCGATCTCGGTGCCCACCAGCCGCGAGGTGGAAATGAGTGGGTACAGTAAAAACAGGGCTACGGTGCCCAGTGCGCCCGCACCGATCGAGGACAGGGTGACGATGACGCCCAGCACCAGCCCCACGAACAAGGTCATGCCACGGCGCTCGTAATCGGGCAGGGCAAGCCAATCACCCGCATGTTTCTGGGCAAAGGCCAGCAGCTTGCCTTTCAGCAGAATGGCCATGGCTGTGGCGATCAATGCTACACCCAGCGCACGCTTGATCAGGGCATTCAGGGTGCTGATATCAGTGTGGATATGGTGCATGGCCCAGACCGTGACCAGTGCGGCAGGCACGCTGCCCAGCGCCAGCCAGCCAGTGATCTGCCAGTCGATGTTGCGCTGTTTCTGGTGAATATACACGCCACCGGCCTTGGTGATCGCCGCATACAGCAGGTCTGTGCCCACGGCGGTTGCTGGGTTGATGCCAAAATAGAGCAGGATCGGCGTCATCAGTGACCCGCCGCCCACGCCAGTCATGCCGACAATGAAGCCTACGACGAGGCCGGAAACGGTGTAAATCCACTCCATATTGGTGCATGACTCCAGGTGGTTGTTTGGGCGTCAATCAGCGTGATGTGGCTGAGGCCCACCGGCCCTGCCTGATTGGTCGATTGATCGGCCATCTTAAACAATGGGCTTATATGCGCAAAAGAATAATGTGTTACTATTTTATAACCGTGAGCTATTAAATAGAGTGCAAACCCATGAAACTGCAACAACTCCGTTATCTGGTGGAAGTGGCCAGGCAAGGACTGAATGTGTCGGATGCTGCTGAAAAGCTGCACACTTCACAGCCAGGGATCAGCAAGCAGATCCGGTTGTTGGAGGATGAGCTGGGTGTTCAGGTCTTCATCCGCAATGGCAAGCGAGTCGTGGATGTGTCGCCGCCGGGGAAGGAGATTCTGAAGATTGCGGAGCGGATCTTGCGGGAGGCCGCCAACCTGAAACGGGTGGGCGAGGAGTACGCCAACGAATCGGTCGGCAGCCTGACGATCGCGACCACGCATACCCAGGCACGTTATGCGCTGCCAAGCGTCATTCATCAATTTGTCGAGCAGTATCCGAAGGTCAGATTGTCGATCAAGCAGGGCAGTCCAACCCAGATCTGCGAGATGGTGGTGGCAGGGGAGGCAGATATCGCCATTGCCACTGAGGGTATCGAGTTGTTCTCTGAATTGACCATGCTGCCTTGTTATTCGTGGAATCGTAGCGTGGTGGTGCCAGAGGGACACCCGTTGTTGGCGCTGGGGCATGATGTCGCCCTGGAGGAGATCTCAGCCTATCCAATCATCACCTATGACTTCGCCTTTGCGGGGCGATCCAAGATCAACAAAGCGTTCGAGTCGCGTGGCATCACGCCGAATGTGGTGCTGACCGCCATCGATACCGATGTGATCAAGACCTATGTGGGCTTGGGCTTGGGTGTTGGCCTGATCGCGAGCATGGCGTTCGAGCCACAGCGGGATGTCGGCTTGCGGGCCATTGATGCCAGTCACCTGTTCGAGGCCAGTACCACCCGCATCGGCATTCGTCGCGATGCGTACCTGCGTGGCTACACCTATGCATTCATCGAGCTGTTTGCCCCTCACCAGACCCGTGCTACGGTCGAAGCGGCAATGGGGCGGCATGAGGAGTGATGGTCGGCTGACGGAGGATTGTCATCATCCAATGGCATCATGCCGAACAAGGTGTACCATAGGGGCCAAGCTGCGTGATGCCATTGTCCCAGGTTGGGCATAGCAGGCGCGGTTTGTCCTTTGCTGCACTGCATGATGAAAAAAAGTTGGTGGGATGCAGCCAACCCGTTGACAGCTTAAGACCAATCCTTTTAAATTCATCCCATAAGTTACGTTTACGTTAACGTAATAAATGCTGAAATGCCGCGCCAGACGGCGATTGCTGCAATCAATAAAAATCACAGATATATCCACGCCCTATCATACAGAAACACGCATGTTCAGCTTGGGCTGCCAGTGTGGGACTCCAAATAAAAACTCGCTACCCACTGGCTTGCCTGCTACAACAAGTTTGATTAGGCCGCGCACTCTGGCGAGGCCGGTTGAGCTGCTTGCCAGAACAAACGGAAGGATGGAGACATGGATATGCAGCAACCAGCAGGGTTTGCGCGACCTGTATCTACCGGTCGAGCCGACACATTTCCCCGCTTACTGCTTGGGCTGGCCGCCCAACATGGCAGTCACCCCGCGATTCGTGAGAAAGACCTCGGTATCTGGCAGACCTGGACATGGGCGCAAGTAGCGCACGAGGTGCGCATACTGGCTTGCGGGCTGGCCGAGCTGGGTTTCCGACGAGGCGACCGGCTGGGGGTGATCGGGGACAACCGGCCACATCTGTATTGGTCGATGCTGGCTGCACAAGCGCTGGGCGGGGTGCCGGTGCCTTTGTATCAGGATGCCGTCGCTGATGAAATGGCCTATGTGCTGGAGGACGCAGAGATCCACATTGCGGTAGTCGAGGATCAGGAGCAGGTCGATAAACTGCTCGACATCCGTACCCGTTGCCCCAATCTGCAAGCCATTGTCTTTGATAATCCGCGCGGCATGCGCCATTACGACGACCCGATGTTGATCGGCTATGACGCATTGCGCCAACAGGGAGAGGTCAAGCACCAGCAGCAGCCTGCGTTGTTTTTGCGGGAGGTGGATCTGGGGCAGTCGGATGACATCGCCATCATGCTGTACACCTCTGGCACCACAGGGCAGCCCAAGGGCGTCTGCCACACACATTCGGCCTGTATCACCATGGCACAGGTCGATGCTGAATTCGATGGGTTGGATCGACATGATCTGGCCATGGCCTATCTCCCCATGGCATGGGTGGGGGATCACCTGTTTTCCTATGCCCAGGCGCTGGTGACGGGGTTCACCGTTCACTGCCCGGAATCCTCCGAAACCGTCATGAGCGATATGCGAGAGGTGGGGCCGACCTATTTCTTTGCGCCACCACGCATCTACGAGAGCATCTTGACGCAGGTATCGATCCGCATGGATGACGCCAGCTGGCTCAAGCGTAAGTTGTTTGAATACTTCATGGCCAAGGCGAAAACCATCGGCCCGGCGTTGCTGGATCGTCAGGCGCTGCCGTGGCAGCAGCGCCTGACCTATTGGATGGGTGATCTGCTGGTGTTTGCACCGCTGAAAAATGTATTGGGTTTGAGCCGGGTCAAGGTGGCCTATACCGGCGGCGAGGCAATTGGCCCGGATCTGTTCGATTTCTACCGCTCGTTGGGCATCAACCTGAAACAATTGTATGGTATGACCGAAACGTTTGTGTCGGTGTGTATGCACCCGAATGGCGGTGTGAAGCTGGGCACGGTCGGCAAGCCGATGCGGGGGGTGGAGATCCGCCTGGATGACTCGGGGGAGATCATGGTGAAAAGCCCTGGCCTGCTGAAAGAGTATTTCAAGCGGCCAGATGCAACGGCGGAAGCCTTCACGCACGATGGCTTTTTCCATACCGGCGATGCAGGTTTCTTTGATGAGGAAGGCCATCTGCGCATCATCGACCGGGCCAAGGACGTGGGCAGGATGAATGATGGCACATTGTTTGCGCCCAAATTCATCGAGAACAAGCTGAAATTCTTTCCTTATATCAAAGAGGCCGTGGCGTTCGGTGACCGGCGCGATGAGGCTACCGCCTTCATCAACATCGACATGCAGGCGGTGGGAAACTGGGCGGAGCGCCATAATCTGCCGTACTCAGGCTATACCGATCTCGCCGGGCAGGTGCCGGTGTATGAGCTGATCCGTGAATGTGTCAAGAAGGTCAATGAGGACTTGGCTCAGGATGCCAAATTAGGTGGCTCGCAGATCAAACGTTTCCTGATCCTGCACAAAGAGCTGGATGCCGATGATGGCGAGCTGACCCGTACCCGCAAGGTGCGCCGACGTTTCATCGCGGAGAAATATCAGGTGCTGATCGATGCTCTTTACGATGGCAGTGATCATTGTGAAGTGGAGAGCCAGGTCCGGTTCGAGGATGGGCGGACAGGCACGATCCGCGCGGATCTGAAAATCTGGGAAGTGCGTACCTTTGCTGTCATTGGCGCTCGTCAGGAGGCTGCGTAATGGGGCAGGCTATCGGTGATGTTTTGTTGAAAGTGGACAATATTTCTTTGTCGTTCGGCGGCGTCAAGGCGCTGACCAATATCAGCCTGGATGTGCGGGCACATGAAATTCTGTCGATCATCGGCCCCAATGGCGCGGGCAAGAGCTCGATGTTGAATGTGATCAATGGCGTCTATCACCCGCAGCAGGGCAGCATCACCTACAAAGGCAAGACCCGTGCGCTGATGAGGCCCCACGAGGCGGCCAGACAGGGCATTGCCCGTACCTTCCAGAACATTGCCCTGTTCAAGGGCATGAGTGTGCTCGACAACATCATGACTGGTCGGAATCTGAAGATGCGCAGCAGCTTTCTGAGCCAGGCTTTGTACTGGGGCTCGGCCCAGCGTGAGGAAATTGCACATCGGTTGAAGGTCGAGGAGATCATCGATTTTCTGGAGATCCAGCCGATCCGTAAGACACCGGTCGGGCGGTTGCCCTATGGCCTGCAAAAGCGGGTCGAGCTGGGGCGGGCGTTGGCAGCAGAGCCGGAGATGCTGCTGCTGGACGAGCCGATGGCAGGCATGAATGTCGAAGAAAAGCAGGACATGTGCCGTTTCATTTTGGACGTGAATGATGAATTCGGCACCACCATCGTGTTGATCGAGCACGACATGGGGGTGGTAATGGACATCTCGCACCGGGTGGTGGTGCTGGATTATGGCAAGAAGATCGGCGATGGCCCGCCGGACAAGGTACGCAACGATCCCGCCGTGATTGCGGCTTATCTGGGCACCACACACTGATTGCCCATCACGGGCAGGGAGGGGAACCATGCAGTTCTTCTTTGAAGTCTTGATTGGTGGTCTGCTGTCTGGCGTGATGTATTCGCTGGTCGCGATCGGCTTTGTGTTGATCTACAAAGCATCGGGCGTATTCAATTTCGCACAGGGCGCGATGGTGCTGTTCGCCGCCTTGACCTTTGTCAGCATTCTGGCCAAGGGCGTGCCGTTCTGGCTGGCGCTGCTGCTGACCTTGGCGGTGATGGTGATGCTGGGGTTGGCGATCGAGCGCGTGGTGTTACGCAAGCTGGTCAATCAGCCCCCGATTTCATTGTTCATGGCCACCATCGGTCTGAGTTTCTTTCTGGAAGGGTTTGGGCAGGCACTGTGGGGAACCGAGGTGCATGGCCTGGATCTGGGGATCACCGACGAACCGGTTGGCTGGCTGTTGGATGATTACAACCTGTCCATTTCCAAATTCGATCTGTTTGCCGCCGGCACGGCTGGCGTGTTGGTGACTGCCCTGGCGTTGTTTTTCAACCGCACCCGCATTGGTCGCGCTTTGCGGGCCGTGGCGGATGATCATCAGGCGGCTTTGTCGATCGGTATCCCTTTGCAGCATGTCTGGGCCATTGTCTGGAGTGTGGCCGGGCTGGTGGCACTGGTGGCGGGGCTGCTGTGGGGGTCGCGGCTGGGTGTGCAGTTTGCGTTGACACTGGTGGTGCTGAAAGCGTTGCCCGTGCTGATTCTAGGTGGGTTTGAATCCATCCCCGGTGCCATTGTCGGTGGCTTGATCGTCGGCGCGGGTGAAAAGCTGGCCGAGGTGTATATCGGCCCCTTTATCGGCGGGGGTATCGAAAACTGGTTCCCTTATGTGTTGGCGCTGGCTTTCCTGCTGGTGCGGCCTGAAGGGTTGTTTGGCGAGCGGCATATCGAACGGGTTTGAGGAGCAAGCACATGATCTATCGTGAGGCCGGACAATTCAAAACCAGCTATCAGGCTGATTCTGCCATCTTTCCTATCGTGCAGGATCGTTACGCGTTGTGGTGCGTGATGTTGGTGGCATTCATTGCCGTGCCGCTGTGGGCCAGTGAGTATCTGATCGGCTCGATATTGATTCCCTTCCTGATTTTGAGCCTGGCGGCCTTGGGCTTGAATATCCTGACCGGCTACGCTGGGTTGCTGTCGCTGGGTTCGGCGGCATTCATGGCGGTGGGCGCGTTTGCGGCCTACAACTTCATGCTGCGGGTGCCGGGCATGCCGCTGTTGGCGGCTTTCATGTTGGCCGGACTGGTGGCGGCCTTGGTTGGGATGGTATTCGGACTGCCCAGCCTGCGTATCAAGGGGTTTTACCTGGCGGTGGCAACGCTGGCGGCACAGTTCTTCATCGAGTGGGCGTTGACCAAATTCGGCTGGTTTTCCAATTACAGCTCATCGGGTGTGATTTCCGCGCCCAAAATGCAGGTGTTCGGTATGCCGATCGAGACGCCGCAGATGCGCTATCTGTTGACGCTGACGGTGGTGGTGGTGCTGACCGTGGCCGCCAAGAACATGATCCGAGCCAGCACAGGTCGTGCCTGGATGGCGGTGCGGGATATGGATGTGGCCGCCGAGGTGATCGGCATCCCTATTCTGCGTACCAAGCTGCTGGCCTTTGCGGTCAGCTCGTTCTACTGCGGGGTGGCTGGGGCATTGTGGGCCTTTGTGTTTCTCGGCACGGTCGAACCGCAGGCATTCGACCTGCGGCGCAGCTTCGAGATTCTGTTCATGATCATCATCGGTGGCATGGGAACGGTGCTGGGTAGCTTTCTGGGGGCTGCGTTCATTGTGCTGCTGCCGATTCTGTTGAATGTGATGGCGGGCTGGCTGCATGGTGCGGTCAGCAGCCAGTTGCTGTCCAATATTGAATACATGGTGTTCGGTGCGTTGATCATGGCCTTTCTGATCGTCGAGCCGCTGGGCCTGGCCCAGCTATGGCGTATTGCCAAGGAAAAGCTGCGGCTGTGGCCGTTTCCGCATTGAGCCTGTTGCCGCATCCAGGCAAGGATTCTGCATTGCAAAACAGAAAGGGGTAGACCATGATCAGACGGCGCATCATCACCTTGGTCAGCTGTAGCATGGCGTGGCTGGCGGGTGCATCCTGGGCTGCGGGCGAGCAATTCATCCCAATGCCGAGCTACCGTATCGGCCCTTATGCGGCGGGCGGCACGGGTGTGTATGGGGGCTTCATCGATTACCTCAACTACATCAACCTCAAAGAAGGGGGCGTCGGCGGGGTGAAGCTGACCTATGAGGAATGCGAGACAGAATACAAGGTGGATCGGGGTGTGGAGTGCTATGACCGCCTGAAAGGCAAAGGGCCGACCGGGGCATCGATGTTCAACTTCCTCTCCACCGGCATCACCTATGCCGTGCTGGAGCGCGCTGCGCAGGACAAGATCCCGATTGTGTCGATTGGCTATGGTCGTACCGATGCTTCCGATGGCCGGGTCTTTCCATGGGTATTTCCATTGCTGACCAATTACTGGAGCCAGAGCACCACCAAGATCAAGTTCATCGGCCAGCGCGAAGGGGGCATGGATAAGCTCAAGGGCAAAAAAATCGCCAACCTCTACCATGGCTCGGCCTATGGCAAGGAAACCATCCCAGTGCTGGAGGCTCAGGCCAAGAAATATGGCTTCGAGCTGATCAATATCGAGGTGCCCGCGCCAGGCAATGAGCAGCAGTCGCAATGGTTGCAGATCCGCCAGTTGAAGCCGGACTGGGTGATCTTGCGTGGCTGGGGGGTGATGAGTGCGGCGGCCATCAAGGCGGCAGCCAAGGTTGGCTTCCCAAGAGACAAAATGGTCGGTGTATGGTGGGCCGGGGCTGAGGATGACGTGGTGCCTGCCGGTGGGGTGGCCAAAGGCTATATCGCTGCTGCCTTTGCGCCCTCTGGCGCTAACTACCCGGTGGTGCAGGATATCAAGCGGGTGGTCTACGAAGCCGGGAAGGGCAATATGCAGGACTCAAACCGGGTGGGCCACGCCAACTACAACCGGGGCGTGGTGCACGGTATCTTGAATGTGGAGGCGATCCGCGTGGCGCAAACCAAATTTGGCAAAAAGCCATTGACGGGTGAGCAGGTGCGCTGGGGGCTCGAACACCTCAAGATCGACGACAAGCGCTTGAAAGAGCTGGGTGCGGTCGGCCTGGTGCCGCCGCTCGCCACCAGCTGCTTGGATCACGAAGGGGCGGGCATGGTGCGTTTCCAGCAATGGGATGGCACCAGATGGATTCCGATCACTGATTGGATCGCGTCGGACAAAGCCTTGGTACGACCCATGATCGAAGCTTCCGCAGCGGCATATGCCAAGGAGAAGGGCATCACTCCAAGGGATTGCAGCAAGGAAAATTGACCTCGATCGACCAGCCTGGAGCCAGCCATGGGCATTGCAGAAAACCCGTATCTGTTGTCGGTGAACAACATCGAAGTGATCTACAACCATGTGATCCTGGTATTGAAGGGGGTGTCGTTCGATGTGCACGAGGGCTCGATCGTGGCGCTGCTGGGGGCCAATGGCGCCGGCAAGACCACCACGCTGAAGGCGATCAGCAATCTGCTGAAGGCCGAGCGGGGCGAGGTCACCAAGGGCAGCATCGAGTTCAAGGGCGAGCGGGTCGATGTGATGACCCCGGCGCAGCTGGTCGGGCGGGGGGTGATCCAGGTGATGGAAGGACGGCATTGCTTTCCACACCTGACGGTGGAGGAAAACCTGCTGACCGGTGCCTATACCAACAAGGCGGGCAGGGCGGCGATCGCACAGGATCTGGACAAGGTGTACGCCTACTTTCCACGCCTTAAGGAGCGCCGTAAAAGCCTGGCGGGTTACACCTCGGGTGGCGAGCAGCAGATGACGGCGATAGGCCGTGCCCTGATGGCCCGCCCCCGGATGATACTGCTGGACGAGCCATCGATGGGGCTGGCGCCCCAGATCGTGGAGGAGATCTTCGGCATCGTCAAAGATCTCAATCAACGTGAACGGGTTTCCTTTCTGCTGGCCGAGCAGAACACCATGGTTGCGTTGCGTTACGCGCATTACGGCTACATTCTCGAAAATGGCCGGGTGGTGATGGATGGCGACGCTGCCGCCTTGGCCGCCAATGAAGATGTGAAGGAGTTCTACCTGGGCTTGGCCGGAGAGGGCCGTAAGAGCTTCAAGGATGTCAAACACTATCGCCGCCGCAAACGGTGGCTGGCTTGAACGAGACACACCATGAATTTTGCAGACATGCAGTCGTTGTGCCAAACCCTGCCGGGCAGTGAGCGGGATGTGAAGTGGGGAGACGCCGAGTGCCATTGCGTCGCAGGTAAGATGTACGCCATCTTTGGGTTGGAGCATACCCCACCACGTCGGCTGTCGATCAAGGTCGATGCCGAGCGTTTCCTGGAGCTGACCGATCAGCCGGGGATCGAGCCAGCACCTTATCTGGCACGTTATCACTGGGTGATGTTGACGACAGACTGCCCATTACCTGGCGATGCCATCGCTACGCTGATCCGTGAATCACACCGCCTGATCGTGGCCAAGCTGCCGGCAAAACAGCGTCGCTTGTTGACCCAGGCTGTGTCGGAGGGTGCATGACCGAGCATTTCGACAGCCTGGAAACCAGAACACCGGCCACGCGTGACCAAGCCGTGTTTACTCAGCTACCCAGCTATATCGAGCACGCCATCAAACATACCAGCCACTATCGTGAGCATTTCAAAGGCGTCGACCCCGAGGCGATCCGCAGCCGTGATGCCCTCGCCAGCTTGCCATTGACCCGGAAGGCCGATCTGATTGGCCTGCAGCAGGCCCAGCCTCCGCTGGGGGGATTGGCGGCGGCGCAGCTGTCCGCCATGGTGCGCTTGTTCCAGTCGCCCGGGCCGATCTATGAGCCCCAAGGCGAAGTGGGTGACCATTGGCGGATGGCGCGTGCGTTATTCGCTGCAGGGGTGCGCGCCGGTGAATTGGTGCATGTCGGCTTCAGCTACCACCTGACGCCCGGTGGTTGGATGGCGGATGCAGCAGCCCGGGCCTTGGGTTGCGCTGTCTTTCCGGCGGGGACGGGTAACACCGAGCTGCAATTGGCCGCCATGCAGCAACTGCAGCCGACGGCATATTGCGGCACGCCTTCGCTGCTCAAGATTCTGATCGACAAGGCTATAGCGCTGAAGCAGAAACGCTTGAGCGTGCGCCATGCGCTGGTTTCTGGTGAAGCCTGCCCAGCGGGGCTCAAGGCTTGGTTTGCCGAACATGGCGTGGCGGTATTCGAATGCTATGCCACCGCCGAGTTGGGCCTGATCGCCTACGAAACCATTGCTCGGGAGGGGCTGGTGGTGGATGAAGGCGTGTTACTGGAGCTGGTGGACCCGCATACCGGGCAGCCTGTTCCGCCAGGGGAGACCGGCGAAGTCGCAGTGACCCTGTTCAACCCGGTGTATCCGCTGATCCGCTTCGCGACCGGCGATCTGTCCGCCTCCTTGCCAGGGGTGTCGCCATGTGGTCGGACCAATATGCGCATCAAGGGCTGGCTGGGTCGGGCTGATCAGACAGTCAAGGTGCGGGGTATGTTTGTCTACCCGCAGCAGGTTGCGCAGGTGGTGGCGCGTCATCAGGAGATCACACGGGCGCGACTGGTGGTGCTGCGCCATCAGCATCTCGATGAGCTGTCCATCCACTGTGAAACCATCTACCCCAGTGATGAGCTGGCCCAGCGTGTGACCAACTCAGTGCGCGACGTGTGCAAATTGCGGGCGGATGTTGTGTTCAGCCAGCCTGGTGCACTTCCAGATGATGGCCGACTGATCGACGATCAGCGCCATCTGCATTGAGGTGATCAGAGACTGGGTAATGGATGCTTAGGGCCATGCCTTGTGGCAGGGCCAGTATGAAGCTCACGGCCCAGGGCTTTCCAGGCCTGCTGGCAAATGGCATCCACCGAGGTCAAATCCGAGAGGCGCTGTCGATTCCCAACATATGGGCCTGGCCACCGATAGGCACAATCACAGACCGCCTTGTTCACAAGATGGGGCGGTCATCATCAGGAAGCCCCAACGAGGCTTCACCAGAAGGAGAAGGATGTATGAGTACCCCCACCGTCAAACTGCTGATCAATGGCGAGTTTGTGGAATCCCGCACTACGCATTGGAAAGAAGTGATCAATCCGGCCACACAGGAAGTGTTGGCCCGCGTGCCTTTTGCCACGCCAGATGAGATCCAGGCAGCCGTGGCCGCCGCCAAGGCAGCGTTTCAGTCCTGGCGCAAGACCCCAATCGGCGCGCGTGCGCGGGTCTTTCTGAAGCTACAGCAACTGATCCGCGACAATATGGCCGACTTGGCTGCCACACTGACCGCCGAACAGGGCAAGACCCTGGCCGATGCTGAAGGCGATGTATTCCGTGGGCTGGAGGTGGTCGAGCATGCGGCCAATATCGGTTCACTGCAGATGGGGGAGTTCGTCGAAAACGTCGGCAGCGGCATCGACACCTACACCGTATTGCAGCCACTGGGCGTGTGTGCGGGCATCACGCCCTTCAACTTCCCGGCGATGATCCCGCTGTGGATGTTCCCGATGGCCATCGTTACCGGTAATACCTTCATCCTCAAGCCCTCAGAGCAAGACCCGCTGGTGACCATGAAGCTGGTCAAGCTGGCGCTGGACGCGGGTATTCCGCCAGGGGTGCTGAATGTGATCCATGGTGGCGAAGAGGCGGTGAACGCCCTTTGCGACCATCCTGACATCAAGGCGATCAGCTTTGTCGGCTCGACCAGAGTCGGCACCCATGTCTATCAACGTGCATCGCTCAATGGCAAGCGCGCGCAGTGCATGATGGGCGCCAAGAACCACGCCATCGTGCTGCCCGATGCCAACAAAGAGCAGACCTTGAATGCGCTGGTCGGCGCCTCGTTTGGTGCAGCTGGGCAGCGTTGCATGGCGATTTCGGTCGCAGTATTGGTGGGCGAGGCCAATGACTGGATTCCCGAGCTGGTTGCCAAGGCCAAGACCCTCAAGGTTGGGGCCGGGCGCGACAACCCTGATCTTGGCCCATTGATCTCCTGCGCGGCCAAAGACCGGGTGACGACTTTGATCGAAAAAGGCATGGAACAGGGTGCCCGGCTGGAGCTGGATGGGCGCCAGGTGAGCGTGGCTGGCTATGAGCAGGGCAATTTCGTCGGCCCGACCATCTTCAGCAGCGTCAAGCCGGGCATGGACATCTATGACCAGGAGATCTTCGGGCCGGTGTTGTGCATCGTCTCGGTCAATACACTTGATGAAGCCATCGAATTCATCAATGCCAACCTCAATGGCAATGGCACCGCCATCTTTACCCAGAGCGGCGCGGCGGCGCGACGCTTCCAGCAGGACATCGAAGTCGGTCAGGTCGGTGTGAATGTGCCGATTCCCGTTCCCGTGCCGCTGTTCAGTTTTACCGGCTCACGCGCCTCCAAGCTGGGTGACCTGGGGCCATATGGTAAGCAGGTGGTGCTGTTTTACACGCAGACCAAGACCATCACCGAGCGCTGGTTTGATGATGCGGTGACCGTGGGCAAGGTGAATACCACCATTTCCCTGCACTGATCGGTGCTGCCAGGGCGGGTATCGGCAAGATGGCCTGCCTTGGCCTGGGCAGCGGTTGTGCTGCGGCAATGTGACAACATGAATTGGCAGATCTGATGGATTTTGAACTGAATGACGACCAGCTCGCGTTCCAGCGTACGGCGCGCGAGTTTGCAATGCATGAAATGGCGCCCCACGCTGCACGGTGGGATGAGGAGTGCATCTTCCCGAAAGATGCCATCGCCAAAGCGGGCGAGCTGGGTTTCTGCGGGCTGTATACACCGGAGTCCGCCGGCGGGTTGGGGCTGTCGCGCCTGGATGCGGCCATTGTATTTGAAGAGCTGGCTGCGGGGTGTACCTCCACGGCGGCTTTCATCACCATCCACAATATGGCGACCTGGATGATCGCCACCTGGGGCACGCCTGAGGTGGTAGCTCAATGGTGCCCCGAGCTGACACTGGGCCGCAAGCTGGCTTCGTATTGCCTCACCGAGCCTGGTGCGGGATCGGATGCCGCCAGCCTGAAGACCAGCGCACGGCGCGAGGGTGGGCACTATCTGCTGAATGGTGCCAAGGCTTTCATTTCCGGGGCGGGCGACACCGATGTGCTGGTGGTGATGGCACGTACGGGCGAGCCTGGTGCCAAGGGCATTTCAGCCTTTGCCGTGCCGGCGGATCTGCCGGGCATCAGCTATGGCAAGAAAGAGCGCAAGATGGGCTGGAACAGCCAGCCGACCCGTGTGATCAGCTTCGACAATGTGCAGGTGCCACTGGCAAACCGGTTGGGCGAAGAGGGGGAAGGCTTCCGAATGGCGATGAAAGGTATCGACGGCGGGCGCATCAATATTGGAACATGCTCGGTGGGTACGGCGCAGGCCGCCATCAATGCGGCACAGGCATATATGCAGGCGCGCAGCCAGTTCGGCAGGACGCTGGCCGAGTTCCAGGCGCTGCAATTCAAGCTGGCGGATATGGTGACCGAGCTGGTGGCGGCCAGGCAGATGATCCGGCTGGCTGCCTGCAAGCTGGATGCGGGTGCGCATCATGCCACCAGCTATTGCGCGATGGCCAAGCGTTTTGCCACCGATGCCGCATTCAAGATCTGTGTCGATGCACAACAGATCTTCGGGGGGTATGGCTATATCAAGGAATATCCTTTGGAGCGCTACGTCCGCGATTGTCGGGTGCACCAGATCCTGGAGGGCACCAACGAAATCATGCGGGTGATCATCAGCCGCGAAGCGCTGAAGACTGATGCGCTGGAAGGCTTGCGCTGACCTTGTGCCACATCATCAACTTTTTGAATTGTCGATAAGACGAGAGGTAACCATGACATCACTTCTGACCCTGGAAAAGCACGGACACACAGCGTTGTTGACCATGAACAACCCGCCTGCCAACACTTGGAATATCGAGAGCCTGACAGCGCTGAAGCGGATGGTGCAGGAGCTGAATACCGACCCGGACATCTATGCGCTGGTGCTGACCGGGCAAGGGGAGAAATTCTTTTCCGCAGGGGCGGATCTGAATCTGTTCGCGGGTGGCGACATGGCGATTGCGCGGGATATGGCGCGCGTGTTCGGTGAAGGGTTTGAGACGCTGGCACAGTTCCGAGGGGTATCGATCGCGGCCATCAATGGTTATGCCATGGGCGGTGGGTTGGAGGTTGCGTTGGCCTGCGATATCCGGATCGCGGAGGAGCAAGCGGTGATGGCTCTGCCCGAAGCGACGGTCGGGCTGTTGCCCTGCGCAGGCGGTACACAGAACCTGTCCTGGCTGGTGGGAGAAGGCTGGGCCAAGCGCATGATCCTATGCGGCGAGCGCATCGGTGCCGATCAGGCCCTGAAGATCGGTCTGATCGAGGAAATCGCGCCGACGGGTGGCGCAAAAGCAGCGGCCTTGGCACTGGCAAACAAGGTGGCCAATCAAAGCCCGACTTCGGTGGCCAAGTGCAAACAGTTGATTCAGCAGGCCCGCTTTCAACCCATGTTCCATGCCTTGCCAGCCGAACGTGAGGCATTTGCCGATCTGTTCCACACCGAAGACCAGAAAGAGGGCGTTAATGCCTTCCTGCAAAAACGTAAACCTGAATGGAAGAACCGCTGAGTGAGCGAGATGATGACCGAACCCGTGTTGTTCGAGGTGTGGCCGGCCCGGCAAGGCAAAGCGGTGGCCGTGGCCACGTTGAATGTCGAGAAATCGCTGAATGCGCTGAGCCTGGAGATGATCGAGCTGCTCAGTGAGCAGCTTGATGCCTGGGAGGAGGACGACAGCATTGCCATGGTGGTGTTGCAAGGTGCTGGTGAGCAGGCGTTTTGCGCGGGTGGGGACATCGTCAAGCTCTACCAATCGATGGTCGAACATGGGCACGAGCGCAATCCCTATGCCGAGTCCTTTTTCGAGCAGGAGTACCGACTGGATTACCTGATCCATACCTATACCAAGCCAGTGCTGTGCTGGGGGCATGGCATCGTGATGGGGGGCGGGGTGGGCCTGATGGCTGGGGCATCGCATCGCGTGGTGACCGAAAAGTCACGCATTGCCATGCCCGAGATCACCATTGGCTTGTACCCAGATGTCGGCGGGTCGTGGTTTCTCAATCGCATGCCAGGGCGGGTGGGCCTGTATCTGGGCCTCACCGGCGCGCATCTGAATGCGGCGGACGCTTTGTTCGTGAAGCTGGCTGATTACTGTGTCAGCAGTCAGAAAAAGGCCGATGTGATGGCTGCACTGTGCGAGGTGCCCTGGAGTGAGGACTATCGGCACAACCATCAGCAACTGTCACAGCTGCTGCGCGCCCATCGCCATGTGGACGCCCTGCCGGAATCGCCGGTGCGTCGTCATCTCGATTTCATCAATCAGGTCACTGATGCCGATAGTGTCGAAGAGATCGCCACTGCACTCGTCGCGCATGCCGGTGAGGATGCCTGGATCCAGCGTGGCATCAACACCTTCCAAAAAGGCTCGCCCACCTCGGCCAAGCTGATCTACGACATCTATCGGCATGCTGCTCATATGTCGTTGGAGGAAGCGTTTGCCATGGAGCTGGGCCTGTCGGTGCAATGCTGTCTGCACCATGACTTCCGCGAAGGCGTGCGCGCATTGCTGATCGACCGGGACAACCGGCCTGCCTGGTCACCCGCAACGCTGGATGCCGTCACCGAGGCTCATATCGACGGACACTATCTGCCGCCGTGGGGCAGTGCCGAACACCCTTTTGCGGATTGGTGACCTCATCCATACCATAAAAATACCCCATCAAGAGGACAACATCATGCAAACCATTGCGTTTATCGGCTTGGGCCATATGGGCGGCCCGATGGCGCTCAATCTGTTGAAAGCAGGCTTCTCGTTGCAGGTCTTTGACCTGATGCCTGCCTCGCTGGCTGCTGCGCAAGCCGCTGGGGCACGGGTGACGGCATCGGCCATGGAGGCGGTGCAAGGGGCGGATATCGTGATCACCATGCTGCCTGCCAGCCAGCACGTCGAATCCCTGTATCTGGGGGACGGCGCATTGCTGGGTGCCGTGCCCGCAGGCGCATTGTTGATCGATTGCTCCACCATTGCCACGCAGACGGCACAGCGCGTGGCCAAGGCCGCCGAGGCCAGAGGGCTGGAGATGATCGATGCGCCAGTCTCCGGTGGCACCGCAGGGGCGGCGGCTGGCACGTTGACCTTCATCGTGGGTGGTTCGGCCACGGCTCTGGAGCGTGCTCGCCCGGTGTTGGAGAAAATGGGCAGGAATATTTTCCACGCTGGCGAACATGGGGCAGGGCAAACTGCCAAGATCTGCAACAACATGCTGCTTGCCATTCACATGATCGGCACCGCAGAAGCATTGAATCTGGGTGTCTCCTTGGGGCTGGACCCGAAAGTGTTGTCTGACATCATCCAGAAAAGCTCTGGGCGGAACTGGAGCACAGAGGTCTATAACCCTTGGCCCGGCGTCATGGATGGCGTCCCTGCCAGTCGCGGCTATGAAGGTGGGTTTGGTGCTGATCTGATGCTGAAGGATCTGGGCTTGGCCATGGAAGCTGCCCTGCAGGGCAAAGCTGCCACCCCATTGGGCGCGGCGGCTCGGAGTCTCTACCATCTGCACAGCCTGGCTGGTCAGGGTGGGCTGGATTTCTCCAGCATTCTCAATCTGTTACAAAAGCACTGATCACTTCTCACGCACCACCCGTTTGGCGGGCAGCGGGCATCCCGGATGCCAGCCTGCAGGCGGGTGGGCGCGCAATCGATACGGGATTCTGATTCCGCTATCAATCAACTGTGAGCCTGTCGGTTTGAAGGCAAGCCAAGCCGTTCCTATATCTGATCAGCGCATTGTGGCAAATGGTCGTCCGGCCCATTTGCAAGACAATACCTGAAAATATTCAATCAGCCGTACAGCGGCATATTTATGGGTGACATGCAATGAGTCCGTCAAATATCAGCGTGACGGGTATTATTGGTAGATTGAATATTTTCAATAATTCGTAATTGCGTAAGTTCATATCTTTAAATTTCATCTTGATTGGATGTTTGGATCATATAACCTGAAAAAGCGTCAAACAATAATGTGAGCAGGGCGGTGAGTCTGCAAGATCCATATTCAATAGGGTGAGGTGTCATCATGCGTTTGTCCAAGTCATCCATCAATCTGCAGGTTTCATTGAGTGCCGGCATCCTGATCGTCGCGGTATTCATTGCCATGGCCATTTTGCTGGGGCGCCATGTGGGCTCACGATTTTCCGTTGCAGAAGAGCGTGAAGTCAGCCTATCGCGTGATGGCATGGTCAGGCTGCTTTCCGCCTATAACAACACGCTGAAGGAAAACGTTGTCCGGACGGCCCATTTGTTTTGGGATTCTTTTCCTGGGGGATTCACACTGGACTCTGGCCTGGTCAAGGTGGCTGATCGTGATGTGCCAACGATCAAGGCGGGCGAGGTGATGTTGAACAATCATTTTGCACAGGTTGATAATTTCGCTGAGCGCACCGGTGGCAATGCGACCATCTTTGTCAAACAGGGTGATGATTTTGTCCGTGTCAGTACATCGGTCAAAAAGGAAAATGGGGAACGCGCCATCGGCACCTTGCTGGATCGCCAATCGCCTGCCTATGCAAAGATGAAGGCCGGCGAGGCGTACACGGGGCGGGTTACCTTGTTTGGCAAACAGTTCATGACCCATTATCAACCGATCAAAGATGCATCAGGCCAGCTGATCGGCATACTGTACATCGGGCTGGATTTCACCCAATCGCTTGATAAGATCAAACAGGATTTGAAAACCCAACATCAAAATGATGGCGGGTTCTCATTTGCGGTAGATATGCGGCCAGGCAAGCCTTTTGGGCATGTGGAATTCCATCCGACCCTAGAGGGCAAAAATGTGATCAGCGATGACAAGCTGGCAGGCGCAGCGGCTTTGAAGAGCATGTTGGATAGCGGGCAGGGTACATCTGTGTTCAACTGGTCAGATGAGAAAGGGGCGACGCATACTTGGCTGGTGTCATTCAGCCAGGTGCCGGATTGGGGATGGGTGGTCGGCACAGCGAGGGACCTGGATGAAATCCATGCGGTGGGGGCATCGGTGCGGAATATCGTCCTGGTCGGCTCCTTACTGGCAGCGGTGCTGCTGTCGGTGCTGTTGTCCTTGATGTTGCGTAAGATGGTCACCAGACCGCTGCAGGGGGTGCTGCAAGACCTTTCCATGCTGGCGCAAGGCAACTTCAGAATGCCGGTGACCATGAATCGGCAAGACGAGTTGGGCCAGCTGCAACGGGCCATTCATGATGTCCAACAGGCGACCTCCAGCGCCATCGCAGAGATCACCAAGGCATCGAGCGATGTGGGACACGCCGCTGAGCAGATCCACTTGGCAACCGAAACCGTCCTGCAAGGCGCTACCGTCCAGAGCAATGCTGCCGAGGCCATGGCTGCAACCGTGGAGCAGATGTCCGTCAGCATCAGCCGTCTGGCAGATGGCGCAAAAGATGCGGAATTTCTGTCGCGTAACTCCGGAGACTTGTCTCAAAGTGGCGCTGAGGTGATTTCCAAGGCTACCGGTGCCATGACCCAGATTGCCAATTCAGTGAAGGATGCATCAAAAGAAGTCCATTTCATGGGCGAACAGTCCGCCCGGATCTCCTCGATCGTCAGTGTCATCAACGAGATCGCTGATCAGACCAACCTGCTGGCTTTGAATGCCGCAATTGAGTCGGCTCGGGCCGGGGAGCAGGGCCGAGGGTTTTCCGTGGTGGCTGATGAAGTGCGTAAGCTGGCGGAGCGCACCGCGCAAAGCACCCGTGAGATTGCAGAGATGATCGATAGCGTGCAAGGCGCAACCAAGCGTGCGGTTTCAATCATGGATCAAGGAGTGGCCATGGTGGAGGATGGGGTGAATCTGGCCAGTGCCGCCGGTCAGTCCATCAGCCAGATCCGTGATAGCTCGTTCCAGGTGGTGCAGCGGGTGGAAGAAATGACTGCTGCCTTGGACGAGCAGAATGCCGGTGGGCAGGATGTGGCCCGCCACGTACAAGGCATTGCCGTGATGGCCTCTCAGACCAGCCAGCAGACCAATGAACTGGAGTCGTTGGTGACACGTCTCAAGCACGATGCCATGTTGTTGAACAAAGCAACAGAGCGGTTCAACGTTTGATGTTGGGTATCATTTCGCCAAGGTGGGCCGGGCAACAGCCGACAGCACTACCAAGTGATGGTTAGCAGTTTGCGATAACAGATGGGACAGGATCAACAGAGGCGGCTTCGGCCTAATGTATCTGGTGTTCTGAATGTGAGTCAGCAAAAAGGATAAGTTGTTTTCAGATTATCCGATATGCGGATGATTTGATTTCATTGTCATGAGCGAAAAAGCCCCTGCAACGATTGACGCGCTGTCACAGGGGCCAGGGGACTCCATCAAGCGCTGGCTGACCACTCAGAGATCAACAGATCATCGATGATCTTGCTGTATTTCTTGATGACAAGCTCTTGAATGGTTGAATAGATTTCTGCGTTCTGCAGGTCTTTTTGCGAAGCGTGGCGGAACCAATTGCGATTGTGCTTATCTGCCAATTTCTTGGCGTATCGCTTCAGGCCTATATTGGGTTTCCGGCTATTGAGGAAGTGCGAGAACATCTCGATGCGCCCTTGCGCATAGTTGGCGTCAATCGTGCATACCAGCACCTGTTGCGCAAAGCGGCGGGCCTCGGCGGACATTGCCATTCTGTTGATGGTCTTTGTATAGCTGGGCCAGAAATAGGCCAATATTTCACGTGTTTCCCGGTCATCGAAAACCAGGTCATGATTGGCGAAATCGATCAGACTTCTGACGGTGACGCTCATGGCACTTTTCTCTTATTTGTCATAACCTGTTTTTATGATAATTGAATTTGTTCGTTCAAGTCAATGTCATTCGCTATCGTAAAATTACTTATTTGTCAGCGAAATGCTGATAAGCGTGATTCAGCTGAAGACTGACGGCCCGGTTTCGAGTCGATGATGATTGGATCATTTCGGCCATGGCTGGCCAATGCAGTGGGCCAGAGCGGGGTACTGGCCCGCTCTTGGGCTGGCTTTTTTGCCGCAAACCGTTGGGATAGACCACTTGCTGAGCGCTGAGTTCCCGAGCCCAGCAAGTGGTCGGCATCTGCCTTGAACGTGTGTCGATGAAGCCTCTGCGAGCCGGTCTGGTGGCAGGGTCAATATCAGCGATAGACGCGGCTGGCGATGGCCGTTCCTCGATTCCAGGCGGCGAGGGCACGTCCATTGGTCATGGCGGTGGTGATGAGCGTCGTGCCTGTGGTGTCACTGCCGGTGGCCAGCTGGATAGGGCTTTCCCAGCGGCCATCGGTATTGAGGCGCATGGTGAAGACACTCATATTGGACAGATTGTCCGAAACCAGCCAGGTTGCCAGACCGCCTGCATCATCTGCCGCGATGGCCAGCTGATTGCTGTCGCGGGTCAGGTTGCTGGCAGGTGTTTCGATGCTTTGCCAGACGCCATTGCTGTACTGCCGCGACAAGAGCTTGCCATCGACCGACCAGGCCAAGGTGGGGTTGCCCGTGGCATCTCGCAGCGTGACGGGCTGGGTCAACTGCTGCGCCGTGCCATTGCCGACCAGTAAGGTTTGGCCTGGCGCACTCGCGAGCGGATAATTGGCTGCTTTGATGCTATAGGTCACGCCCAGCAGGTTGTCGGACAGGGTCACCATCCAGCTCAGTACTGCTTGGCCCGCCGGGTCGATTGAGATCTGCGGAGCACTGGTGCGCAGGGCATTGACGGAATCGAGCTGCCGAGGGGTATCCCAGCGGGCATCGCTGAGGCGAAAGCGGCTGGTGTAGAGGGCAAAATCTTCATTGCCTGTTCCGCTTGTGCTGGCGCGCTGTATCCATGCGGCGACCAGATTGCCCGCGCCATCGGCTTTGAGCTGCACATGGCAATCGATTCCACCGCTGGTGCGGTAGAGTGACTCTGCCGCTTTCCATTGCTGGGTGCTGCTGTCAAAACGCGACACCATTACTGCTTGGCCGGCGTTGTCGGCTGCATGCCAAATTGCGGTGATATTGCCCTGTGCATCGGCCTGTTGGGTGGCGCAGCTGCTTCGGGCGGCGCCAGTGCCCAGCTTGATTGGGTTGCTGAGGGTGCCAGCGCTGTCCATGGTGCGGGTGTAGATATCCGCCAGACTTGCACCCTGGTAGTGCCAAACCAGGGTGGCACCCCCCTTTGGCAGTGGCGTCAGATCGGCATCAAATGTATTGACACCTTGTCCGACGGCTGCAGGGGCGCTCCAGCTGCCCTGGGCCTTGCTGAAACGGCTGTAGGCGGCTTGACTGCCCCCGCCCGTCAGCAGATTGGTCGAGCTGTTCCAGGAGACCCAGGCATCGCCGTTGTCCAGCACTTTAACAACGACATTGGCTGCCTGACCGCTGCTGCCAGGGTCCAATTCGCTGCTGATCCATTGCCGGTTGGCCGGGTCGAAGCGGCTGACGCGTAGGCCGACGGTGTTGTTGCCGGACTTGAACAGATTGGCGACGACTGCACTGCCATCCTTGCCTGCCGCCGTGACCAATCTGTTGACCGCGCCCGTGCCAGTCATGCTGGTGCTGACTGCTTCCCATTGGCCTGCGCGGGTGGTGACGCTGATGGTGGTCTTGCCGGGCAGACCTTTGCCCTTGGTGCTGCGGAGCTCCGCGCCAAGTAGCAATTGATAAGGCCCGGCCAGGCCCAGTAACGCATTCGGGGTGAGGCGGATCTCACGGCCATTCACCACAACCGTGGCGGGGATCTCGCCCTGTGCGCCGGTCAACTTGACCGTGCTGCTGCTGACGGTGGCGGGGTCCATGTCCTCTGAGAACTGGACGCTGAAGGTTGTGCTTGGGTCAACGCTGGTCGCGCCGGAAGAGGGTGTGGCAGCGGTGATGGACAGGCTTTTCTCCGGGTCGCCACAGGCGCTGAGCAGTATCAGGGCGCAGGTCAGGGTGAGCTGAGTGAGCGGAAAAGATCGCATGGTTCCGATATCCTTCTGAAAGGTGACGGATGTGCGTCGACGTCAACCGTCACAGTTGAATACGCAAGGTGGCTGACTGCCCGTCCTCAGCTGGGGCGGGCTGATCGCCTGTGGTATTGAGATGCCGATTTCAAAGTGAGCCATAGCTTGGTAGTTCACGTCAATGATATTGGCATGGTGCGAGGCAATGACTAGGCGGGCCTGTTGCATGGCGCATGAAAACCAGACCAAGCGGGTGCGTGATCTGGTCGAGTGGCGGGGCAGGTCAGGGTTTGGGCGGGAGCTGGATGAAGCCTGACTCGACCAGCTCATCCAGCAAAAAGCCGTAATCCTTTGCCCCTTTGCTTTTCGGGGCGAAGGAGAAAATGTCCTGGTTATAACCAGCCGATTCGGTGATGGCGGAGTTTTCGTGGATGCGGGTTTTGCATAGTTCCTCACCGTAACGTTCCTGCATGTCACCAATGATATGTGATGATAGCCGGCGGTTGGGCACAAAGCGGGTGACCACGAAACGGCGGGCAATACGCTTGTCAGCCAATCTGGACATGGCCTCCAGGGTGTTTTGCAGTTGCGTGGCACCTTTCATCGCCAAATATTCGGCAGCGATGGGGATGAGCATGCCGTCCGCAGCGGCAATGGCATTGATGGACAAAATGCCCAAAAAAGGGCAGCAGTCGATGATGATCGGCACCCCGGAGCTGGCCAGCATTTCGTCGTAGAGCGCATGGCGCAGCCGCATGATCACACCACCGGTTTTGCGGTACAAGGTATCGACTTTGGCCAGCTCGACATGCGACGGGATCAGATTCACCCCGTTGGGCAAGGGCCTGACCAATTCGGTCAGCGGTCGATTGTCTTTATAGAAGGCATAAATGCTCTCGTCGGAATTGACGGTGACATCGCAGCTTGCGGTCAGATGAGCTTGCGGGTCCAGATCGATCAGTAGCGGCTCCATGCCATTGTGGGCCATGGCAGCGGCCAAGTTCAGCGCGGTGGTGGTCTTGCCCACACCGCCTTTCTGGTTGAAAACGGCCAGAATGGTCATATCCCCTCGAATGACGAGATCGTCTGGAAAGTGATGATGGTCGGATCGGCCCACCTCGCTGGCAGGCCGCTTCTACACGTTATAGGACTTCTGCAGCATAATCTGCAAGCCGTGAGCGCTCGCCCCGTTGCAGGGTGATATGACCACTGTGTCCCCAGCCTTTGAAACGATCGACCACATAGGTCAGGCCAGAGCTGCCTTCGGTCAGGTAGGGCGTGTCGATCTGGGCGATATTCCCCAGGCACACCACTTTGGTGCCGGGCCCGGCGCGGGTGATCAGGGTCTTCATCTGTTTAGGGGTCAGGTTCTGCGCTTCGTCGATGATCAGGAACTTGTTGATGAAGGTGCGCCCCCGCATGAAATTGAGTGATTTCACCTTGATGCGGCTGCGAATCAGGTCACGGGTGGCTGCCCGGCCCCATTCGCCTGCTTCCTGATCATTCTGATTGAGCACATCCAGGTTGTCTTCCAGCGCCCCCATCCACGGGGCCATTTTCTCCTCCTCGGTGCCGGGCAGAAAGCCGATATCCTCACCAACCGGCACAGTGACTCGTGTCATGATGATTTCACTGAAGATCTTATGCTCCAGAGTTTGGGCCAGGCTCGCGGCCAGCGTCAGCAGTGTCTTGCCAGTGCCCGCCTGCCCGAGCAGGGTGATGAAATCGATATCGGGGTTCATCAACAGATTCAGTGCAAAATTCTGCTCGCGATTGCGTGCCGTGATGCCCCAGACATTGTTCTTGTGGTGGCTGAAATCCTTCAGCACCTCCAGCACCGCCTGCTTGGCCGTCTGCTGCTTGACGATGGCGTAGAACGGCTTCTCGCCACCTTCCTGATAGACAAACTGATTTACCAGCATGGCATTGCACAGCGGGCCATTGACTCGATAGAAGGCTCGACCGCTTTCCTGCCAGCTCTCCATCCCCTTGCCGTGTTTGTCCCAGAAATCAGCCGGTAGCTCCAGCATGCCGGTGTAGAGCAGATCGGTGTCTTCCAGCACCTTGTCGTTGAAATAGTCTTCTGCCGCGAATCCCAGTGCCCGCGCCTTGATGCGCATATTGATGTCTTTCGACACCAGAATCACTTCCCGTTTCGGAAAGACTTGCTGCAGATACATCACCACACCGAGGATCTGGTTGTCCGACTTGCCGACCGGCAAACGCAGTGGTAGCTCGGTATTGATGGCCTGGGTCTGCAAGAACAGGTGGCCGGTGGCAGCATGCTCATTGCGGGTGGCCAGTGGGATGCCATCTTCGATGGCCGTCTCATGCGACACGGTCACCAGCTCATCAAGGAAGCGGCTGGCCTGGCGGGCATTGCGGGCGACTTCTGACATGCCCTTTTTGTTGTTGTCCAATTCCTCCAGCGTCATCATCGGCAGATAGATGTCATGCTCTTCGAAGCGGAACAGGCTGGTCGGGTCGTGCATCAGCACATTGGTGTCGAGCACGAACAATTTGGTCTGTTGGGCTTTGCCCTTGGATTTTTTGGCTGCGGACATTTCAGGTGCGCTCCATGTTGGCTCGGACATCGGGGGCAATGGCGCAGGCTCCTGCGCCCTGCCCATAAAAAAAGCGGCCACGTGGCCGCTCTTGATTACAAGGCTTTGACGAAACTCAACACCGCTTCGACATGGCCGGGCACCTTCACCCCTCGCCATGCCTGCCGCAGTACACCGGCTTGGTCGATGACAAAGGTGCTGCGCTCGATACCTCGCACCTGCTTGCCATACATATTCTTCATCTTCATGACGCCGAACAGCTCGCAGACTGTTTCATCCGGGTCTGACAACAGGGCAAACGGGAAGCCCAGTTTGGCCTTGAAGTTTTCATGCGACTTGATGCTGTCGCGAGACACGCCGACCACATCACAACCCGCTGCCAGGAATTCGGCGTAGTGGTCGCGGAAATCGCTGCCTTCCGTGGTGCAGCCGGGCGTGTTGTCTTTGGGGTAGAAATAGATGACCAAATGTCTGCCGCGCTGGGCAGTGAGCTGGAATGGCGTATTGCCGGTTGCAGGAAGCGTAAAATCAGGAACAAGTTGATTGAGCATGCAGTTTCGCCTGTGACAGGATGGACATTCCATGTCTAAAGCAACCATCCAGACCTGTCTTTCTCTCGCTGGATCAACAGCTTGGCAGATTTAGAGATGGAATGGCAAAAACGCAAGATGATGTGGTCAGGGTAAAGCCCAAACACAACTGGCTTGATTGCATTGTTGTGCAAATCAGCGCGAATGGCAAGTGACAAGTCGATGTCAGTGGCCGACCGCTCGTACTGCTCAAGCCAAAAACGCTGGGCCTTGTAAAGCCAAGGTGCCGGAGCGTCCCTCGATTTCCCCCATCAGCACTTTGTGATAGGGCAGGGTGGACAGATCCAGTGATTCGAACAGCTGCAAGGTTGAAACCAACTGATAACCCTGGGCCTGCCATCCGGTCAGCAGGGCCTCGAACACCGGCAGCAGCTTGCGGCCTTCCAGCTCGGCATGCAAGGTGTAGACATGGCCTTGGGCTGGTTCGGCCTCGGTGAGCTGCAGGAGGTGCTGAGCGACATTGTCGGTGGTCAGATCGCCTACGCCGATCAGCTCGTCCAAGGTGGGCAAGGTGGTAGGAAGCTGCGGGCAGGCGATGATCTCACCCTCGTAGACAGGAATGAATGGGTGGGTGCCGCGTGTATCCGAGCAGTAAGGGTAATGCCGGGCCTGCTCAAAGCGATAGGCGTGGCGATTCATCTGCCAGCCAGCCGCACCATGGGTGCGGGCTGGTTCACCAAAAACCTGTTCGAAGCTTTCGCAGGCCAACCGCATCTGTTTTTGGGTCCAGTCTGCATCCTTATGTGCCACATAGTCCTGCCAGGCGATGTGGTCATAGGTGTGAATCCCCACCTCGAATCCAGCGTCCCGCACCTGTCGCATGATATTGCCTGCGTGCTTGCCAATATCCGGGCCGGGTAGCAAGGTGCCATACAGCAAGGTCTTGATGCCGTAATGCTCGACTACCGATGTACGCGAGACTTTTTTCATGAACCCAGGCCGGAAGACCCGCTTGATGGCCCGGCCAGTGTGATCCGGCCCCAGACTGAACAGAAAGGTGGCATGGGCTCCAAATCGTTGCAGTACCTCAACCAGGGCGGGTACGCCAATCAGGGTGCCATGGTAGGTATCGACATCGATTTTCAAAGCGAGTTGTTTCATTTCAATCCGGGAATGGGTGGGTTTTCAGGCAGCCCGCAATTTTGCTGCAAAAGCGAGCCCGCCACAAGGCGAGATGTGCGGATTGATTCATGTCCCGCGCTGGTGTGTCGATATGGCCGCTTGGTGCCGTCGCCCACGCAGGGGCGATGTCGTCCAGGGGGCGTTGCACCGTCTGTACAGCCTTCGTGGCCAGTGGCCGTCTTCCTGTATCAACACCCTCAGGAATCCTCTACACTGGCGCCGTGGCCGAGCGCCCGCCGGTATTGCTCCCGTGGCGGCTCGGTGTGCGGCGGATCGTTGATCGGATACATTGTAACAGTGTCAGTTTGAGTGGCCGAACAGGCCCAAGGTGAAGAGGATATGATGAAGAATGGTTTGATGGCGTGTTTGCTCATGGCTGGGCTGAGTGGCTGTACGGTACTGAGCGTTGCGGGCTCGGTCGCCAGTGCAACGGTCAGCGTGGGCGTGGCGGCTGCCGGTGTGGCGACCGATGTTGCAGTCGGCACCGTCAAAGGCGCGGCCAAGGTGACGTCTGCGGCAATCGATGCGGCGTCGTCAGATGCGGAGCCGGTGGACGGCGCCAAGCCTTAATTGTCCCAACACGATTTCGTGATCCATGTCAGTTGGCTATCAGGTTTGCACCATTGGGCAAGCCGCTGGGGTGGATCACTGAATGACAGACGCTGCTTTCAGCTTCTATCCACAAGCGGGCCGAGCGACGGAATCGTGCCTGCGGAGTTTGGTCTGGCTGATCCGCTGTTGGGGGGGCAGGTCAATCCCGACCGTGTTTGTCCTTGCCTTTGTGGCGACCTTTGCCATAGTGCTTGACGACATAGTCGTGGGCTTCGTAAGGCTTCTCGGTTTCCAGTACCACTTTGACACCCTCGTTGGTACGAACGCCCAGGCTCAGCGGTAATTTGGCACCAATCTGCCAGCTCCCGCCATCCAGCCAGAACCACAATTGCCTTTCCGCTTCGTAATACACCTGCCGTTCCGGGTAATAGACATATTGATGCTGTTTGGCCCGGTGGCCATGGGCAGGTGCCCATGGGGGCGGGGCGCCTGTGGCCAGTGCGGCATAGGTGGTGCCGGCAACGAAAATGCACGCACGACAGAGGGAGTGGAGTCGTTTGCTCATGGCCTGCTCCTGGTCGGTTCCGATACTTTCATCTTAGATTCTGCTGGTGGTTTTCGTCGATAGCCCATTTTCATTCAATGGCTTGGCGTAGCTGCACTTCCTGCTGGGCACGGTGCTGATCGACGGGGCGGTATACATTGGGTATTGCAACCATTGTGTTTGTCAGGCAGACCTGAGATGGGCGGGAGGGCGCACGACTGCTGTGTGACGGCGGTTGCTGCCGTCCAGATGGCGCGGAGAGCAGGTCAGGTATCGGCTGATGTCGGTAGGCGAAAACCATGCAGACGGGGGCGTCTGCATGGTGTGGGTGGGTCAGATACGGATCGGCTGGGCTTTTACTGCGTTGGGTGCGCTTTGCACGGCGCGGAAGGCCTGCAGCTTCTGCTCACGATCCCGGCGGATTGCTTCGATGCTGGCCAGCTTGATGTGGCCATAGCCACGGATCTTCTCTGGCAGCGCAGCGATCTCACCAGCCAGGGCGAGGTTCTCCGGTTTCAGTTGCGTCAACAGTTGCTCGATGGTGTCTTCGTATTCCCTGATCAACGCCCGCTCGACCTTGCGCTCGTGCTGGTAGCCGAATACATCGAGCCTGCCGCCACGCAGATGTTTGAATCGGGCCAATAGCTTGAATGCCTGCATCATCCACGGGCCAAAGGTGAATTTCCGTGGCGTACCCTCTTTCTGCAACCAGGTCGGCCCCAGGTGGAAGGTCAGCTTGTAATCCCCCTCAAAGGTCTCCTGTAGCGATTTCAGGAATTCACCATCGGTATACAGCCGCGCCACTTCGTATTCATCTTTGTATGCCAGCAACTTGGCGTAGTAACGGGCCACTGCGCGGGTGAGCACTTCAGAGGATGGATTGATACGCTTTTCATGCGCCCGCACTTTCTCGACCAATGCCTGGTAACGGACAGCATAGGCAGTGTCTTGATACCCAGCCAGGTAGTTGACACGATGGGCCACGATATCGTCCACCGTGGTTTCCAGCGTGCGTTTGATGGTGGCCTCCAGCTCAGGGAAGGCGATCCGCTCGACAAAGGCCGCATCATGGGCAGCGTGGCGGCCCCAGACGAAGGCTTGTCTGTTCATGTCAACCGCTGCGCCATTCAGCTCAATGGCCCGCAGAATGGCCGCCTCGCTGACTGGGATCAACCCTTTCTGCCAGGCATAGCCCAACATGAACATATTGGTGGCAATCGAATCCCCCATCAGTGCGGTGGCCAGTTGCGTGGCATTGACCATGTCGAAGCGGTCATCACCGACCGATTCCAGAATGGTCTTTTCCATCGATGCTGCCGGGAACTTCATGTCTGGATTTTTGGTGATATCACCGGTGGGCGATTCGTAAGTATTCACCACAGCATGGGTGAAGCCTTTGCGCATCTTCGATAGGCAATCGTTGTTGGCGGCCACGACCAGGTCGCAACCGAGAATCGCATTGGCATCACCAGCAGCAATCCGCACCGCGTGCAGCTTGCTCTGCCGGTCGGCAAAGCGCAGGTGAGTGGTGACCGAGCCGCCTTTTTGGGCCAGACCGGTCTGGTCGAGCACCGTGGCCCCGATTTCATCCAGCCTTGCAGCCATGCCAAGCACGCCACCTATGGTGACCACCCCAGTGCCGCCCACACCGGTCACCAGAATGCCATACGGATGGCTGATGTCCGGCAATGTGGGCTGGGGCAGGGGGGGCAAGCTGCCGAAGGCGGCGGTGCCTTGTACGCTCTTTCTCAGCTTGGCCGGGCCCTCGACAGTGACGAAGCTTGGGCAATAACCCTTGATGCAGGAGAAATCCTTGTTGCAGCTGGATTGATCGATCTTGCGCTTACGGCCAAATTCCGTCTCGACCGGCAGCACCGACAAGCAATTGGATTGTTTGGAGCAATCACCGCAGCCCTCGCAGACCCGCTCGTTGATCATTACCCGTTTGGCGGGGTCAACCATCTTGCCGCGTTTGCGGCGCCGTCGCTTTTCAGCGGCGCAGGTCTGGTCATGGATCAGAATGGTCACCCCTGGAATCTCGCGCAGCATTTTCTGGATGTTGTCGAGCTCGTCGCGATGGTGGATGGTGATGCCATTCGCCAAACCAGTGACACCTTCGTATTTGGCCGGGTCATCGGTGGTGATGACGATCTTCTTGACGCCTTCTGCTTCCAGCTGGCGGGTCAGCATGGGCACGGTCAGTGTGCCATCGACGGGTTGGCCGCCTGTCATCGCTACCGCATCGTTATACAGAATCTTGTAGGTGATATTGATATTGGCCGAAATGGACGCACGGATCGCCAGGATGCCTGAGTGGAAATACGTGCCATCCCCCAGGTTGGCGAAGACATGCTTGGTCTCGGTGAAAGGCTGGATGCCGACCCAGGTGACGCCTTCGCCACCCATTTGGGTGAACATTTTGGTGCCAGGGGTGACCCACATGGCCATGTAATGGCAACCGATGCCAGCCAGAGCCACGCTGCCGTCGGGCAGCTTGGTGCTGGTGTTGTGTGGGCAGCCAGAGCAGAAATACGGTTGACGGGCGATGATCTCGCGGGGTTGCTTCAGCGCCTGCTCTTTTTCGGCAAAAAACGCCAAGCGTGTTTCGATGATTTCGCTGGTGTGGAAGCGGGCGATGCGGGAAGCAATGACCCGGGCGATCATGGCCGGGGTCAGCTCGCCACAGGCGGGTAGCAGCCAGTTGCCTTCAGGCAGGACCCATTCGCCTTTTTCATCGAATTTGCCGATGACACGCGGCCTGACATCCTCGCTCCAGTTATAGAGTTGCTCTTTGAGCTGGTATTCAATGACCTGGCGCTTTTCCTCGATCACCAGAATCTCGTCCAGCCCCTTGGCGAAGTCATGTACCCCTTCGCTTTCCAATGGCCAGGTCAGGCCCACCTTGAATACCCGCAGGCCGATTTCAGCTGCCATCCGCTCATCGATACCTAGATCATCCAGCGCTTGCATCACATCCAGGTAACTCTTGCCTGAAGTAATGATGCCGAGCCTGGGCTTGGGGCTGTCGATGACGATGCGGTTGAGCTTGTTGGCGCGGACATAAGCCAGCACCGCATATAGTTTGTGATGTAGCAGCCGCTCCTCCACCACCAGGGGGGGGTCGGGCCAGCGGATGTTCAACCCTTCCGGCGGCATATGGAAGTCTTCTGGCAACTTCACCTGCACCCGGTTCGGGTCAACTTCGACGATGGCCGAGCTTTCCACTGTATCGGAAATGGCTTTCAGCGCCACCCAACAGCCTGAATAACGGCTCATGGCCCAGCCATGGATGCCAAAATCCAGGAATTCCTGTACCCCGGCTGGGTTGAGTACCGGAATCATGAAAGCATCGAAGACGTGATCGGTCTGGTGGGGTAGGGTGGAGGATTTCGCCGCATGATCGTCCCCCGCGATCAGCAGTACCCCGCCATGCTTGCTGCTGCCCGCTGCATTGCCATGGCGCAGCACGTCACCCGAGCGATCGACACCCGGCCCTTTGCCATACCACATGGAGAAGACGCCATCATATTTGGCGCCAGAGAACAAGCCGACTTGTTGGCTACCCCAGACCGCCGTTGCGGCCAAGTCTTCATTCAGACCGGGTTGGAATTTGATAGTGTGTTGTTCGAGGTATTGTCGGGCGCGCCAGAGTTCCTGGTCGATGCCACCTAGAGGAGAGCCCCGGTAGCCAGAGATGAAACCTGCGGTATTGAGGCCAGCGGCGATATCGCGCTGGTGTTGTAACATGGGCAGGCGAACCAGCGCCTGTGTGCCATTGAGAAACACCCGCCCAGACTCCAGGCGGTATTTGTCCTCCAATGTAATACCATTGGCGGTCATCGAATTCTCCTTCCTTCTTGTGGAATGCCGCTTACGGAGGCCAAGCCAGGTGTCTCACCCATGTGGCCGACATAGGCAATCAAACCGGAGACAGGCAAACGCAAACCGCCCGTCACTCAGCGCTCCAGCCTGGCCGGGTAAGCCAGTCCTTATAATAGGCGTGAAACCGTGGTACGGTTGCCGCGCGGGCGCATTGTATCGAAGTTTTCCAGCCTTGGCTTTCGTGCGCCGCAACATGCATGGATAGGCATGTTGCATGTTCCATTTTCAGTGTAGACCGGCCTGCCGAAATGGTGCCGATGTGAACCAGCGTAGGCTGCCATACTCAATAGTGACTGTTAGACGATTTCCGGTTATTGATGTTTCCATACTTCTTTATATTTCGTATCAGCCTGTTACAGCGGGTAGGGTTGGCATGGCTGCTGAGCATGGCGGTCACAGCGCAGGCGGCTACGCTGTCGATGGATATCAAGGGCTTGAGCCACCCAGCGGTTGGGATGAGTGATGTGACCGCGACATTGACGATGCAGGACAAAGTAGTGCTGGATGCCCGGATTGGCGATCTCCATTGGCAGGGCCATCAACATCAGAACGTACGCTATCACTGTCCGGATCTGCAAATGACGAAACAGCGCCTGCGGTGTGAAAAAGGGCAGCTGTTATTGCCCAAGCCGGTGCCCGTCGCGCTGGATTACTGGCCGCAGGCCAAACGCTTCAAGCTGGAGCTGCAGCCGCCAGGCGAGTATTGGCGGGTAGAGGGGCAGCTGTCCGGACGATCCCCCAAGATCGATATCCAACTGCAGCAGGCTGATCTATCCAGGCTGTCGCCACTGCTGCCCCATGATGGCCCGATGATCACCAATGGGCGTGCCTCCGGCCAGGTCCAGATTCGTCTGGATCAACAGGCGGTGACTGCGGTGAGTGGGCAGCTGGCCATCCAGCAATTGGTATTTGCTGATCAAACGGGCCTGCACGCCGGGGACAAGCTGGCTGGACAGCTGAGCTGGGTGGCGCAGCGCGCCGGTGAGCAATGGCAGTGGCAAGGCCAGCTGGATTGGCAGCAGGGCGAGGTGTTCTGGAACCCGATGTATTTCCCGCGTGGCGGGCATCAGCTCATTGCGCAGGGGGTCTGGTCACCTGCCGGGCTGTCGGTGGATCAGGCCAAGCTGAACATGGCGGACATTGGCCGTGCCTCATTGAGCTTGGCCTGGTCAACTGCGCAGGGGGTTGAGCGCTTGAGCCTGACCGGACAATCGCTGTCGCTGGCACAGGCCTATGGCGTCCTGCTGAAACCTTGGCTGGCGGGCACTGCAGCGGCTGATCTCGAGGTGACTGGCGAGGGTGACATCGACCTGAGCATGCGTGACGGCGCCTTGCAGTCGTTGGATATCGCCTTACGGAAAGCCGATCTGATCGATAACCAGCAGCGTTTCGCCTTGAAGCAGGTCGGGCTGACGTTGCCCTGGCGCGTGGACCAGCCGACGTTGGCTGAGCTGTCGTTCGATGGTGGGCATTTGCTGAAGGTCGATATCGGCGCAACGCGGGTGCCGTTACGGCTCAATGGCTGGGATGTCGAAGTCAAACAGGCCAGCCTGCCCATTCTGGACGGTCGGCTGGATCTGCAGGATTTCCATGCCGCCAAGGTGGCTGGTAATTGGCAGTGGGCATTCAGTGGCGCATTGGCGCCGATTTCGATGCCAAGATTCTCCACCGCCATGGGCTGGCCCAGCATGAAAGGCACCTTGTCAGGCAAAGTGCCCCGGGTCAGTTTTCACGATCAGATATTGTCGATGGATGGCACGCTACAGATGAAAGTCTTCGACGGCACCATCGAGCTGGCCAAGCTGAAGCTGATCAACCCCCTGGGCGTGCCCTCGCTGACGGCGGATCTGACCGCGCACGAGCTGGATCTGGGCATGCTGACCGAGACATTTTCCTTTGGCAGCATCGCCGGCAAAGTGGATGCCTCGGTGCAGGGGCTGGAATTGTCAAACTGGCAGCCGTTGCGGTTCGACGCCAAGCTGATGTCCAGCGCGGGCAGCTATCCCAGACGGATCAGCCAACGCGCAGTGCAGAACATCTCCGCGCTGGGCGGGGGTGGGGCGGCGGTGGCACTGCAGAAAAGCGTACTGCGCATCTTCGAGAACTTCCGCTACAGTCAGCTGGGGTTAAGTTGTCGCTTGCACAATGGTGTCTGTACCATGACGGGCGTCGAGCCCGCGCCAGGTGGCTATGTGATTGTCAAGGGCGGGGGCGTGCCTGCCATCACGGTGATGGGCTACAATCGTCAAGTCGATTGGGATGAGCTGATCGAGCGACTCAAGCGCATCACCCGGGACAACCTGAAGCCTGTTGTCCAATAGGAGCCAAGATGAATATCAGAAAACAAATGTGGCAATGGCCACTGGCCATGGCCTGCACGCTGGCCATGACGGCCTGCGTGACCATCAATATCTACTTTCCGGCAGCTGCGGCTGAGAAAGCTGCGGACAAGATCATCGATGAGGTATGGCAGGAAGGCCAACACCCCAAATCAAACGATGAACAAAAGCCTGCAGCCCAACCTTCTGCCCAATAGGAGCCCAAGATGAACTGGATGAAAACCGTCACTGGCATGTTGATTGGTGCCGCACTGGTCGGGCAAGTGTGGGCGGCTGCCGATCTGGAGGTCAATACCCCGGCCATTTCACAGATCAAAGGCAGCATGCAATCCCGCCATGGGGCGCTGGCCCCCTTGTATGCCAGCGGCGCCGTGGGTTTGACCAAGGATGGCCTGGTTGCCCTGCGAGATGCCAATGCCGTGCCTTTGCCCCAACGCGCCCAGGCGAATCAGCTGGTATCAGAGGAAAACCGTGACCGTGGCCAGCTGTATAAAGAAATTGCGCGCGCCAACAACCATCCAGAATGGGAAGCCGAGATCCGTTCCACCTTTGCGCAACGTTGGATCGACAAGGCCCAAGGTGGGTGGTTCGTGCAAAAGCCCGGTGGTGAGTGGGTCAAAAAGTAAGGCAGAACACGGCATTGCTACCCGGAAAGGCTGTAGTGCCACCGCTCATGATGGATTCTGTGAGCTGGGGATACAGTCATTGAAAAACGGGCCGTGGCTTGGCGGGTGGGCTCCAAGTAGGTTGTGTCAGCGACAGGACGTCTGCACTTCTTCAGTCGGGCTTCTGCCAAACAGCCGCTTGAATTCCCGACTGAATTGCGAGGCGCTCTCATAGCCGACCTTCACGGATGCGGCGGCGGCAGTAGTGCCGTTACGTATCATCATCAGCCTGGCCTGATGCAGACGGATGGCCTTGATATATTGAATCGGAGAGGTCGATGTCACGGCTTTGAAGTGCGCATGAAAAGCCGGCACGCTCATGTTGGCGGCTTCAGCAAGCGCGGCGACGTTCAGTGTCTGCTCGTATTGCGCATGAATCTGCCGAAGCGCTTTGGCAATTCGATTGAAATGCCCGCCCTGCGACAGGGCTGCGCGTAGACTGCCACCTTGTTCACCGGTCAATACCCGATACACCAGCTCACGCAAAATCGATGGCCCCAGCAGCCTGGTCTCCTGATAGGTGGTGAGCGCTTCCAGCAAGCGTAGGGTGCAGTCCTCAAGCTTGTCATCCAGCCGTGTCGAGTAAAGGGGCTTGGGCTTGTTCTGAGGCAGTGGGGATATTTCATCAAGCTCCATGGCCAGTTCGGCGGTCATCAAATGGTCAATTCGTAGAATCAGTCCTAACATCGGTTTCTCGTCACTTGCCACTGTTTCGACCGTAAAGGGCAATGGCCCGGTTGATGTCATGATCAACAACGCAGGCATCATGCCGCTCTCCAAGTTGAGCGCGCTCAAAGTGGCGGAGTGGGAACAGACGATCAATGTGAATATTCGCGGTGTGTTGCATGGCATTGCAGCAGTGCTGCCTGGCTGGACAGCGCGCGGGCGAGGCCATGTCATCAATCTCTCCTCAATTGGCGGTCGGGTGGTCTTTCCAGCTGCAGCAGTCTATTGTGCAAGCAAATTTGCGGTCCAGGCGATTTCGGAAGGATTGCGGCAGGAGACAACTTGCATCCGGGTAACGATTGTCAGCCCTGGTGTTGTTGAGTCGGAGCTTGCCCTCTCCATTTCGGATGAGCCCACCCGGCAGTACATGGAAGATTTCCGTAAGATTGCCATCAAACCAGAAGCGATTGCCAAGGCGATCGCCTTTGCCATTGATCAACCCTATGACGTGGATGTCAGTGAAATTGTGGTACGCCCGACAGCCAGCCCTTATTGATCGTCAGCTTTTCCCCCGTAGCAGGCCAGATCTGGAACGGCTATGGGGGAACACTAGGCGGCTGCTTTGGCTTAAGGCTGCAGACCCTTGCGCTATCCGCTACAATGTTGGGTTTTCCTGATCGAATTCAGCCGGTTGTTTTCATGCCCATAGCAAAAATCGAATCGCTTGACCACGAAGGTCACGGCATTGCCCATGTAGACGGCAAGACCATTTTCATCGACGGCGCATTGCCGTTTGAGACGGTCACATATCAGTCCTATCGCAAGAAACCCAATTTCGAAAACGCGCAGACGCTCGACGTGCATCAGGAGAGCTTCATGCGCGTGAAGCCCAAGTGCCCGCATTTTGGCGTCTGTGGCGGCTGTTCCATGCAGCATATGGATGCTGGAGCACAGGTGGCCGCCAAGCAGCGGGTGCTGGAGGACAACCTCTGGCATATCGGTAAGGTGAAAGCCGAACGTCTGCTGCCTGCCATCTACGGCCCGAGCTGGGGTTATCGCTACCGTGCCCGGCTGTCGGCCCGCATGGTGGCCAAAAAGGGTGGCATGCTGGTGGGCTTTCATGAAAAGTGCTCCAGCTTCATCGCTGACATGACCAGCTGTCAGATTCTGCCCAAGCGCATTTCCGATCAGCTGGTGCCGTTGCGTGCGCTGATCGGCAGCCTGTCGATCAATGACCGCATGCCACAAGTGGAGCTTGCCATTGGTCAGGATGTGGACGTGATGGTCTTGCGGATCATGGAACCGCTGACCGCTGCCGATGAGCAAAAGCTACGTGATTATGCCGATCAATGGCGGGTGCAGTTCTGGCTGCAGCCCAAGGGCCCGGAGACAGCTTATCCATTCTATCCGCTGGATGCGCCGGCGCTGACCTACACCCTGCCCGAGTTCGGCATCACCATGCCGTTCCGCCCGACGGAATTCACCCAGGTGAATCATCAGATCAATCGAGTGCTGGTCGAGCGGGCAATCAAGATGCTCGATCCGCAGCCTGGCGAGCGCATCGCTGACATGTTCTGTGGCCTGGGTAATTTCACGTTGCCGATCGCGCGGCGTGGTGCGACCGTCTTGGGGATGGAAGGCAGCGAGGGGTTGACGCAACGCGCCAGGGAGAATGCCATCAGGAATGATCTGGTGGAGCGCACCGAATTCCGAGTGGCCAATCTGTTCGAGATGACGCCGGAGATACTGGATGGACTGGGGCATTTCGACAAGATGTTGATCGATCCGCCACGGGATGGGGCGATGGAGCTGGTCAAATCCTTCTCTGAGCACAACCGCCCACGCCGTATCGTCTATGTCTCCTGTAGCCCATCCACACTGGCGCGCGATGCCAATGTGCTGGTAAATGTACAGGGCTATCGCCTCGTGTCGGCAGGCGTGGTCAATATGTTCCCGCATACAGCCCATGTGGAAAGCATGGCGCTGTTTGAACTGCCCTGAGCGGGTGGTTTGGCAAGAACAAAAGGGCGTGTGATACGCCCTTTTGTCTTCATGCAGGCTGGGTCAGCGGCCTTCGTACCAATACTTGGTCTGGTTTGCCCAGTCGCTCTTCGCATATTTGGATTTGAGCAATTGGAATGCTTGTTTGGAGACTGTGCCAACCTCCGGCTTTTTGCAGGCATAGCGTGACATCTTGATCGCCACCGACAGCATCTGAGCCACCATCGGGTCGTCTGGTGATGTCTTGGCATAGGCCATGACGGCTTGCCCGTAATACACGGAATCGGGCGGTATCGCCTTCAGTTTGTTTTGCTCGTCAGCCCACAGCTGCTTCTCGTCCGGGCTCAGCCAGAGTGGGGCAGGTTGGTTGGTGGCGCCCAGCTCGCACCACTTGTGGTTGCTATAGTCGGGGTAGGTGTCCCTTAGCGACATTTCCAGCAAGGGGGCGGGCGAGAGGGTAGCGTCCTGCGGCAGAAGTGGTGGGGTGACTACTTCATCCTTGGCTGCAAACCGGTATAGCGCCAAGCGTTTCCACTGCTCCGGTGCGGTGGCCTCACTGAATTGTTTCAGCAGGGTGGGGATGGGGGTTTTGGCCTCCGCCAGCTGCTTCAGTTGCATCTCGGCAGCTTGCTTGGCGATAGGCCAGTTCTCCAGCAACACGGCGCGGCTCCAGATGATTTCCCAGATACCACGGCCATTGGTGTTGATCTTTTCATTGGCCAGCACCTGACGTTCTGCCAGCCGGACCATGGCAGGCAGGGGCAGTGCATTGAAGGTGCTGATGGCGTCAATGTCCCACTGTTGTTCGGCTTGCTGTGTGGGTTGTTGTTTCTCGGTTTCGGGGTCGGTTCGCAATACTACTTGTCTGGCGGACCATTGCTTGAATTCATCCAGATTGTTGGCGGTCGGTAACAACAGTGACTTGATGATGTTCTGCTCCGAGGCGCTTTGCACCACCGCCGGGTGCTTTTGCAAAGCCAGCGCGGTTGCCCGGAGTGCTGGCCAGTCTTGTTTCAGATATTGTGAACGGGCCAGTTGCAGGGAGATTGGCAAGTAGGCTGGATGCTTTGGGTCGGCATGGATGGCCTGTGCGGCTTCCTGCAGGGGCGTGAATTCGGGCTGCACGGGGTTGCCGAGTGCCATGGCTGCCAGCAACCAATGCGCTTTTCCAGTCTGCTGCCATTGTGCTCGGGCCTGGGCAGCCGGTGGAGAGGGCTCATTGGCGTTGAAGCGGGTCTTGATGGCGGTGATCCACTGAATCAGGTCGTCTTTGGCCGGTTTACGCTGGGTGGGAGTGGTCCGGTAATAGACAGATGACAAGGTGGCCAGATCGTTACGGAAATCTGCTGCCGGATCTTGGCTGGAGGGTTTGCCACCATTGCTGAGTGAGGCTCCAAGCATGTCCAGGAGGGTTTCCGGTGGCAAGGTCATGGTCTGGCTGTGGCGCAGCAGGCGTCTGGCCATGGAGTGGTAGGCTTCGCGTTTAGGGTCTTTCAATACCCCTAGCAGCAATTGCTCTATGGTCTGGGACAGCTTTCTCTGATCAGGGGTGAAGCCGGTCTTGCCGTTTTCATTCAGGTTGACACCTGCCCCCAGCGTACGCACCAATGCCCGTGCCTGCAGATAGGGTGCCATGCCTGACCAGGGGGACTGGCTGTCCTTGGCTATGAACGCAAAACGCTGTGCCGCTTGAGTGAATTCACCCTGGTAGAACAAAGCAGCAGCCTGCTGGTAGGCACGGTCGGCCTTCAGCCAGGTGGGGGCGTTGGCGGGTGCATCAGCGGGCAGCACATGCTGTTTGTCACAATTTTCGAACACCGTGTTTTGACCCGTCGCCCAATCCTTCAACCATCTGGTTTCCTGTGGGTAGCTTTTCTGGCGGGCCTCCAGCGTTGCCTTGGCGTTGTTGAATGCGTCCGCGTAGCAGTTCAGGCTTTCCATGTATTGGCCTTCGAACCATTTGGCGGCGTCTGGCACATTGGCGTCTCCCAACAGATCCTTGGCGGCCTCGGTCCAATCCTGTGCGGCGCCACCTGCTTCTGCGGTGTAATCACGGTATTGATCGCAGCAGGCATGATCCATGTCATGGCCAAGCGTTGTGGGGAGCGGGCGGTTATTCATCACCAGCCAAGCATGCACCAGAAAGGCGATTCTGTATTCCGGGTAGACATTGCCTGGGTGCGTAATGACCGCCTCGATGGGGCGGTCAGGCATCTGATTGGCGAAAAAGCGGCTGTCCGGCTCCCATCCGCCACTCGCCCATGTCAGCGTGGTGGCACCAAGCAGACCGGCGCACATCAGGTGTGCGAGTCGTTTCACTGTGGATTCTCCTTGTCGAATCGAGTTGTTGCTTGCCAATCGCCTTGATGGAACCAGTAAAGACGATGAGCGGTATCGGGTGGGGGCACCGGCTGCCCGACCAGCAGGCCGACGGCTTGATTGCAGGCCTCGACGGGTAAGCGCCGGTAGCGCTTCAGATGCTCGCGGATGGCTGGGCCATCACGATGCATCCGGAACAGCATCGGCACCACTTCATCCACCAGTTTGGCATCCAACCAGGTATCTTGCATGCACCAGGAAGCGAGCGCCGTCACCGACAGGCGGGTATGCCGCCGCATGGGCTGTAGCCTGGACAGCAATTGCAGATAGAAGGCGCGCTGGCTGTGACGGGCTTCAAAATCCAGCTGGACCCAGCCAGCGCCGTGGGCGGCAGCGGCCTGTACCGTTGCGACCAAGGTCTGCAGTTGCTGGTCGTTCAGCGTGGGGGGCTGGAGGTTGTCAATGTCCACATGCACCACCGGCATCTTGTAGATAGCAGCTGGCATGTGGATTGGCTGACGCCGCCTGGTGACTTGTGCTGTATCGCCTTTCAGCAAGACCTGAGTGCGTAGATAAGCCACCCCGGCCCGCTGGGGGGGCAGCCAGCGCAGATCAGTGGGGCGCTCCCATACCCACAGCATATCGGCTGGGCGATCATCAGGGGCTTGCACGGCGACAGATGCGAGCAACGCACCTGGCAGCCAATGGAAAACAAACCAGCAGACGCGATGGATCATGCCTGTAACGTGCAGATCGGCGCCTGGTCTGGCATAGGGATGGCACCGGGATGGATGATCAGGTGAAAAACCAAGCCGAACCCATGCCAGACGCACTGCGTGATGCGCCATGAAGTCAGGCGAGGATCAGCTGGCAACGACCTCGGGTGATTGAACGACTGCATCTGCTGGATTGAGTCAGGTTTGATTGTCAACATTATGGCTGAATAAATCATATTTGTCTGTCATGCCGCATCTGTATTGGCTTTCAAGTCCAATCTGCACTATTCTTCGCCAGTTTTTCCATATCTACATATTGCTAATTGTGATTGGGTCATTGTCATGTTTGCATGTTTACATGTCAGGGCTTGTTCAACCGCTTTGGAGAGTGACTTAAGATGACGCGTCCGCCGTATCTCTACCCACCTGGTTCAGTCAACATGCGTTCCCCGCTGGCGCTGCAGCAGGCTGACATGTATGGATTTTTTGTCAAAGGCGAGCTGCACAAAATGCAGCGTATGATTGATCAGACCTTGAATAGCGTGGCGAATGGGAAGATGACATTCAAGGTGCTGTCGCCATATACCATGCTGACTTTCACCAAGGTATCGCATGCACATTCGGATTTCCCGACTGATCGGGCAAAGGGGTGGATTACTGAAGCGGATATTGTCACCTGGGTGATGGTTGGGCAGATGGATGCACAAAATGGCAAGATCGAGAAGCTATATTGGCATCCCTGTCATATCTGGGTAGACGATTGCATGGCCCTGATCAATGGCCGGGAGCTGTATGGCTACCCCAAGTACCAGTGTCGATATGAGATGCCCTCACCCAATGGCGATGCCCGACGTTTTTCCATCTCGACCAAAGCGTTCAAAGTATTTGCACCGGGCACGGAGATCGCTTGGCATCCGCTGCTGGAGGTCAATGCGGTGGGTGAGCCTGGAACACATCGACCGATCCGCGATTTGCTTGATTTGATTGAGCAAGCTGGCGATTTGCTGGATGCCATGCCCGATTTCCTGGATCTGGATCGGGAGGGGTGGTCGGATATCGCGTCGTTGCTGATGCAGCCGCGAGTGGATCAGCTGTTTCTCAAACAGTTTCCTGATTCGTCAGGCCTGCGGGCAGTCTATCAGGCTGTGGTGGCAGCACCCGCTGAGGTCAATACCGTTCATGGCGGTCGCCTGCTGGGGCATCAATACCAGTGTATTTTGCATGTGATGGACAGTTTCCCGCTCAATGAGACACTGGGGTTGAAACTGGGTGAGCAGCCTGCCCTGCTGCCGTTCGAGATCAATTTTGATTTCACGGTGACGGAGGGAGAGGAGCTGGTGGACAATTCTTGCATCGAGCCAGAGAAGATCGCCATCCTGGGCGGTGGTGTGGGCTCGATGACGACAGCGTTTTTCCTGACCGAGCAACCTGGCTGGCAGAATCATTACGATATCACGGTCTATCAGATGGGCTGGCGGCTGGGCGGCAAGGGGGCGAGTGGCCGTAATGCTGCATTGGGCCAACGTATTGAAGAACATGGTCTGCACATCTGGTTCGGTTTCTATGAAAACGCCTTTGGCATGATCCGCGCGGCCTATGATGCTCTGGATCGCCCTTATGGTGCCCCACTGCGAACCTGGGAGGATGCATTCAAGCCCCACAACTACATTGTGCTGCAGGAGTGGGTGCGCAATGAATGGAAATCCTGGCAGCTGGATTTTCCGACCCTGCCAGGTATACCGGGTGATGGCGATGAGCAACTGACCATATGGCAGGTCGCTGTCTCCATGTTCGGCTGGATCAAGAAATGGCTGGGTCAATGGCGCGAGCGTCATCATACGCTGGCGCGTACCTTGCGCCAGGCGCCAGTCGAAGTGAAACCGGGTAATTGGCTCAAGCGATTGGCTGCGGCGGTCAATCGTGAGGTGCATGAGCTGTTGGAGGACTTCGGGGTGTTCCACGATGCTCTGCATGATTTCATTGCCAGCCTGCCTGATCTGATCGATGACCACGACGACGACCAATATGACATCCTCCGCCATGCGCTTGGCACCATCCGCACATGGCTGGAGGAAGCCATCGATGATGTGCTGGAGCATGACGACGAGCTGCGACGCCTGTATATCAGCCTGGACCTGAGTGTCGCCGTGCTCAGTGGCATGCTGGAGGACGGCGTATTCCGTCGTGGCTTTGATGTCATCAATGACCTGGATTTCCGGGCCTGGCTGCTGAAGCATGGTGCCAACGCGGCATATAGCATTGATTCCGCGCCGGTGCGGGGTTTCTATGATCTGGTCTTCGCGTATGAGGACGGGGATTTCGAGCGGCCCAATGTCGAGGCCGGCACTATGCTGCGCGCCATGTTGCGCATCGCCTTCCTTTACAAGGGCGGCATCATGTGGAAGATGCAGGCTGGCATGGGGGATGTGATTTTTACGCCCATGTATGAGGTGCTGAAAAAGCGTGGCGTCAAATTCAAGTTCTTCCATAAGGTCGAAGAGTTGGTGCCCGTGGCAGGTGAAGTCGGTGAAATCCGCCTGACCCGGCAGGTGGATCTGGTGCGAGGTGAAGACCAATATGACCCGTTTGTCTGGGTCAAAGGGCTGGCGTGCTGGCCCAGTACGCCAAACTACGATCAGATCATGCCTGAGCAGGCTGATTTGCTGCGGACACATCAGGTGAATCTGGAGTCGTTCTGGACTGACTGGCCTGCCGTCTACCAAGCTCAGTTCGGCAAGCCGCTGCCTGAGATCACGCTCAAGCGAGGGGTCGATTTCGACAAGGTGGTGTTCGGTATATCGATCGGCGCATTGCCTCATCTCTGCCCGCAGCTTCTGGCGCAGAGCCCGGCTTTGCAACAGACTGCCACCCGCGTCAAGACCGTGGTGACACAGGCATATCAGCTATGGTTGAATCAACCCTTGTCTGCCTTGGGGTGGAAGGATGCGCCAAGTGGCCAGCAGCCAGTGTTGAGTGGGTTTGTCGAGCCCTATGATACCTGGGCATCCATGGATCAATTGCTGGTGCGGGAGGATTGGCCAGCTGGGCCAGATGCACCCCGTAATGTCGCCTATTTCTGTAGCGCCATGCCGGTAAGCCAATTTCCGCCACGGACGGATCACGACTTTCCGGTGCGGATGGCAGAGCGGGCCAAGCAAGGGGCCTTGAGCCAGGTGCGCACCCAGCTGCATTGGCTGTGGCCATATAGCCAGATAGAGGGGCAGTTCAATTGGCAATGGCTGACCGACCCGCAACAAGGGCAGGGCGAGGCCCGCTTTGACCGCCAGTACTGGCGGGCCAATGTCGATCCAAGTGAGCACTATGTGCTGTCGGTGGTCGGAAGCTCGCAATATCGGCTGGCAACCGATGGCGCCGAGTTTGGCAACCTGCTGCTGACCGGTGATTGGATTCGCACGGGCCTCAATGCAGGTTGTGTCGAGGCCGCAGTGATGGCGGGCATGCAGACCGCCCGCGCCATCAGCGGCTTCCCGCGTGAGATCAAAGGCGAGCAGGATTTCTGATCATCTGATGTGATGCTGTCGGGGCTGCCTGCCCCGACGGTGACTATTGCTGAGAAACGGTTATATCACGTCGGCTACGGCAATGTCCTCGCGCCGACGCTTCTTGGATGTCTTGTGCAGATACATGCGGGTATCGGCACAATCAAACAAGGCATCAGGGGTGGCGCACTCATGCGAGTAGGCCAGGCCGTAGCTGATGCCTGCTTCATTGAAACCATACTCGATCAAGCGTTGTTCCAGTGTGGCCAGCCCTTCGCGCAGCGAAGGCTCATGAGGGGCGCGGGAGAAGATGGCGAACTCATCACCACCCAGGCGGAAGCTGGCATCATAGTGCTGATCCAGCTTCTGCAGGCCTTTTGCAAACTGCTTCAGCAGTTCATCGCCTGTATTGTGCCCATATTGGTCATTGATCCGCTTCAAGCCATCCAGGTCGATCAGGATCAGGATCTGCTGATTGTGATCCTCCATGTTGGCCAGGAACCGGAATCGTTGCCCAACCATCTGATTGAATGCATATCGGTTGCGCAGCCCGGTCAAGGAGTCGGTATGCGCCAGCTCCAGCGTATCATTCAGCTGTCGTAGATAATGATCTTTCTGCTCGGAAAGCAGAGTGATCTTATCGGCCAACGCAAATGCCAACAACAATGCGTCCAACGTGCCGCCTACCAGTGCCCACATCTGAGTCTGGTCGATCAGCTCCGGTAGGCCGATATTGGATGGCAGAATCAACAAGCCAGGGATCACCAGTGCAACAAAGGCCAGGATGAAATAGCGAGCGGGCCGGAAACGCTGCCGCCAGGCCGTGATGCCTGAGATCAAGGCCAGCACCAACCACACAGTGATGGCTATGGTTGCCAGGGCATGGGCGTAACTAGGGGCGATGAAACAGCTGGGCAGGAACAATAGCGGTAGCCCATAGTTGATGCGGTTCCAGTTTGCCAAGGCTGGTTGATTGATCTTGAGCTTCAGGAAGTCCACATAGAACAACGTGTTCAAGATCGGCATCAGAAAGAATGGCACATAGTGCCAGCGCAGATCGCGGAAATCGAACAGCGTGGTTGGGATGTGGAACACCAATGCCCAGGCGGTGGCGTAGGTGAGCAGATACAGCGAGTAGAAAAGACGGCTGCGATCCCGGTCTTGAGTCCAGATGAACAGATTGAACAGGCACAGCGCCAACAATGCCCCCATGCAGCCAATGACGACGAGATTCTCGACCATGGCGCGTTGGCTGTATTTTGCAGCCGGCAGCAGCTCGAAGTGAGGGTGGGCGCGGAAATAAGGGCTGTCGAAGTGGATCAGGATGCGATAGGTCAATCCAGGCGCCAGATGTACCCTTTTGCCGTAATGTAATGGGAAGTCGAGCTGGTGCTGGTAGCCACTCTGGAAGGCTTGTACGCTACCATCCGATCCGTAGACGCGGACTTCCATACGATCGATCAGGGTATTGTCGATGGTGATGGCCCAGTCCCGGTTATTGCTGTTATGGCGGATTTCGTTGTACAGCCAATATTGACCGCCATAGAGATTGACTGCAGGGATTGGCTTTTGCTTATTGAGCCATGTGCGGATGTCTTGTGGCGCAGGAAAGTCCGTGCTTTTTGCAATCATCAACGTACCACTGCGTTCCAGCGGGAATGGGTGCGTGGTAGACAGCGCCAACGCCTCCTCGGCACTGGCCGACGTGGGCAGGCAGGATAGCAAGGTGCCTAGCATCAAGATGAACAACACACGAACCATGGTCTGCTTTGTTTTCGATTGTCAGTGAGTGCCCCAAAAAACCACTCGGCACTGCAGGCTACCAGCATTGTTCAGTGCATCAGCCGGCTGACGAGGTGTCGCTTCACCATGGGTCAGGCAACCGAACAATGCCAATAGACAACACCGCTACCGAGCAGCATGAGAACTTGAGAATATGTGATTGTACGGAAGATTTGGATGGGGTGGGAGATATCTGATTTGTATTACTTATTTCGCATATTGGTGGCATCGCGTTTGCGATGGGTGCGTCAGAAATGACTTGTGCTGCCCTGGATCAAAAGAAAAAGGCGGCCAGAGGCCGCCTTTGTGTCAGAGCATCGTGACCGGATCAATCACGCTCGCCAGAGAAGGCCATCAGCAGGCTCAGCAAATTGACGAACACGTTGTAGATGTCCAGATAGATCTGCAGCGTTGCAATGACATAATTGGTTTCGCCGCCATTCACGATCTGGCTGATGTCATACAGGATGTAAGCCGAGAACAGCAACACACCAATCGCGGAGATGGTCAACGCCAGGGCAGGGATGGCGAAGAACAGGTTGGCGATTGAAGCGACCAGCAACAAGATCACGCCCACGAACAGGAACTTGCCCATGAAGCTGAAGTCCTTCTTGGTGACCGTAGCCAAGGTGGCCAGCGAGGCAAAAATGATACCTGTTCCGCCAGCTGCCATCGCGATCAACGTACCGCCATTGGAAAAGCGCAGAGCAGCCGCCAATGAGACGGACAACATCAGGCCCATGAAGAAGGTGAACCCGAGCAGCAAGGCAACGCCAAGGCCACTGTCACGGTTCTTGCCGATGGCCCACATCATGCCGAACGCACCAACCAAGAACAGAAGTGGAGCCATGATCGGGCTGCCTGCAAACAGCTTCCAGAAGCCGCTTTGTACGCCGATCAGCGCACCTGCCACTGTGGGCAGCATCGACAGGCCAAGCAGCATATAGGTGTTACGAAGAACGCGATTGCGCTCGACGACGGCGCCGGATGCGCCTGAATAGGCAGTGTGCAGTCTGTTTTCCATGACCGATCTTCCCTCGGTGGTTGATGATGAAAGCTATGACAAGACCGGTATGCAAAAGTTTCCAGTCCGCATGCCGACTTGTCCATATGGCGCGCAGTTTAGCGGCTTTTCCAACTAGATCGCAACAATTGACAGGTATGGATCGCGCAATATATTGGCTTGGTCGAGCCGGTCGGATTTGGCCGCTCTGCTGACATCCTATAAAATATCAGGCCCTGTTGACAGGTTTTCATGGCGTGCGCCATGAAGCTTGAGCAACGGAACTAGCCGATCAACGCCAGAAAGCCGAACGCTGCATCATGGAATATTCATTTATCTCGGCCACGATTTTGCTGATTCTTGTGACCGATCCGCTCGGCAATATCCCGATCTTCATCTCTGCGTTGAAAGACGTGGACAAGCACCGTCGAAAACGTGTGGTGATTCGCGAAATCTTCATCGCCTATTTGATCCTGATCCTTTTTTTGTTCTTTGGGAATCACTTTCTGCAGGCCATGCACCTTTCCGACATCTCACTCGGCATCGCGGGAGGGGTGATCTTGTTCCTGATTGCCCTACGCATGGTGTTTCCGCATCCCGATGGTATGTTTGGTGGCGACAGCCTGGATCATGAGCCTTTCATCGTGCCTTTGGCGATCCCGTTGATCGCCGGACCATCCTCGCTGGCCACCGTCATGCTGTTGGCTTCCCGCCAGCCCAACAAGATCATGGAATGGGCGTTTGCCATCACCATTGCCATGCTGGTGTCGGCGGTGGTGCTGGTGTTTGCAGGGCGGATTCAACGCTGGGTGGGTGAGCGGGTGGTGATGGCATTCGAACGATTGATGGGGTTGATTTTGACCGCCATTGCAGTCGAGATGCTGCTCAAAGGTCTGCAAGACTTCATCAAATCTCTGTAAGGCCTGGTTGCGGGCCATTTTGAAAGCACTGACATGTCTCAATTGAAGAATGATACTTTCCTGCGTGCCCTGTTACGCCAGCCCACCGAGTACACGCCGGTGTGGTTGATGCGCCAGGCGGGCCGCTATCTGCCTGAGTACTGCGAGACACGTAAACGGGCTGGCAATTTCATGAAGTTGTGCATGAGCCCTGATCTGGCAACGGAAGTAACGCTGCAGCCCTTGGCGCGCTTTCCGCTGGATGCAGCCATTCTGTTTTCCGACATCCTGACCGTGCCGGATGCCATGGGTTTGGGTTTGTACTTTGCTGAAGGCGAAGGCCCCCGTTTTGAGCGCCCGCTGCGGGATGAATGGGAGGTGCGGAATCTATCAGTGCCAGACCCGATGGATAAGCTCCGCTATGTCATCGATGCAGTCCGTCAGATTCGCGTGGCGTTGGATGGCAGCGTACCCTTGATCGGCTTTTCCGGCAGTCCATTCACGCTGGCTTGTTACATGATCGAAGGGAGCGGGTCATCTGACTGGAGCAAGGTCAAAACCATGCTCTATAGCCGCCCCGAGTTGCTGCATCATATTCTGGATGTCAATGCACAGGCGGTGGCGGCTTACCTGAACGCTCAGATCGAAGCCGGAGCTCAGGCTGTACAGATTTTCGACTCCTGGGGTGGGGCGCTGGGGCATCGCGCCTATCGTGAGTTTTCCCTGCATTATATGAAGCAGGTGATCAGCTTGCTCAAGCGTGAGCATGACGGACAGAAGGTGCCGGTCATTGTCTTTACCAAAGGCGGCGGGTTGTGGCTGGAGGCGATTGTTGAATCCGGCTGTGATGCAATCGGGCTCGATTGGACGGTGGATTTGGCCAGCGCACGTGCGCGTGTCGGCCATCAGGTTGCACTGCAGGGCAATATCGACCCAAGTACGTTGTTCGGCTCTCCGGCGGTGATTGCACAAGAAACCTGTGCTGTGCTGGCTGAATACGGGCATGGCTCAGGCCATGTCTTCAACCTGGGGCATGGTATCTCTCAGTACACCAATCCAGAGCATGTGGCGTTGTTGGTGGAGACTGTGCATCGGGAAAGCCGTCAATATCACGCCCAGTAACAGGGGTGGCTCCCCAGGCGGTGCCTGGAGAAAAGCCCAGGCACCGCCTGGGCTTGCGGGTCGGCTCTTGATGGGGTTACGGTAAGACGTGGAATTCGATACGACGGTTGCGTCGTCTGCCATCGTCGGTATTGTTGGGCGCAATGGGGCGATCCGGGCCCAGTCCTTCGGTGGTCATGTTATCGCCCGGAATGCCTTTTTGAACCAGATAACTCTTCACCGCCTCGGCGCGTGCCAGGGACAATTTTAGATTGGAGTCACGATTACCCTTGCCATCGGTATGGCCGATGATCTCGACCTTTTTGTTGCCGACCTTGGCCATGGCAGCGGCCATTTCATCCAAGAGCTGCGTACCGGCAGGGGTGAGCTTCGAGCTGCCACTTTCAAATTCGACGATCCGATTGGCAAGCACATTGTCCAATAAGCCTTGAGCGGCAGTCGGTTGAACGACCTTCAGATCCAATTTGCTGTTATAGGTGGCGTGCAGTGCAGATTGGACAGCTGATGAAACCTGCTGTTTTTCGTCGTCACTGGTGACCTCGCCACGTAGGGCGACATTATTACCTGTCACCGAGAACAAGCCTTTCTTGACCGTTTTCAGATTGGGCACGATGGCCTGCTGGACGTGCAGCGCCCAGTTGGCAGGCGCGGCCACTCCGCCGACAGTCAGTTGATCGACTACGCGATCTGCGCCATAAATGCCGCGTACCTTGGTCAGAATCGCATTCTTGGTGGATTCGTCAGGCACCGCACCGCTGACGACAATGGGTGCCGCTGCAGGGTTGTTGGCCGCCGGCGGGTTGTCAGCATGGATGATCGTCGGGTAGCCGACGACCCATGCCGTCAGCAATGCAATGAAATGTCGATGAGACCAGTTGGCCATTTGGTTTACCACCCCAGGAAAACTTCGTTGAACGTGTCTGTGGCTTGTGCCAGTGAAAGGTCAGGATGCTGCAAGTAGCTGGAGAGCTTTCGCATGCCAGGGTCCTGATCGATGTATTCCTCCACCCAGGCCGAATCTGAAATATCGACCAGATAATTGGATAGGGCATCGGGGCAGATGATCATGGTCAATGCCTTGGGCGATGCACCCCCGAACGACACCATCATGGCGGGTTTGTCATGCACCTGGGTCAGATAGACGGAAATCTCGAACTCGTGGCGTAGTAAAAAGCCTCGTACCTCCCGTAACCAGAAAGTGGCGACCGAGATGGCCGTGATCGGGTCGGCAGGTAACGGGAACAGCAAGGCGCGTTGCAGGTTGCCGGCACCATGCGTGATGACGGGTTGCAACAACAAGCCCAGCCCCAACATCGATTGCCGTAATGAAAAGGCATAGCCGGCTTTGCTCAGGCTGTGCTCCAACATGGCGACGGTTGTGCCGCGCAGGAAGTGGTCGTGCTGCGCCCGCTCCTCCCGCCCTAGGTTGTTGATGGGGGTAGGCGGGCGTTGCAGGCTGTTCAATACGATGTTGTCGGAGGTTTCCCGTAGTGCCTGCTGGCTGCTCAGGATGCTTTCCTGCCAGAACGGGCTCAATACCAGCGGCAGCTCGCTCAGCAAATCCAATGCCGAGTCGGTTTCCAGCTTGGTGGCCAATACCAGCGGGTAGCGGCGTCCGGATGCGTCCTGACTGGGCATCAGTGTGCCAGTCACCACCAGCTGCAGTCGGCTGCCCAGGAAGGCAAATCTGAGCGGGGGGGTGGCGTCGTATGCCGCCTTCCAGTTCGGGTCCGGTGTGATCATGTCGATCGCTTGCGAGATCCATTGATCGAACACCTGCAGGATGGGGCCGCCCGCAGTGCTTTTGACGAAATCCCCACGGGAGGGGAATTTGCCAAAATAGAACAACTCGGGTTGTGCGGTCAGAATCGACGCCATGTCTCAAGCCCCCGTGCCTGCGATGGTGGTTGGCAATTTCAGGCCTTTCAGACCCTGGCCCTGTTGAATGTTGCCGCTGGCATCCGCCTGTGCGCTGCTGATCAACCGGAAGCCCACGGTGACGGCGACATTGCCATTTGACCAGGACAGGTCGAATACACCCTGATCCCGTCTTTTCCGTTGTGCAGAGCTGATCATCTTCTCCAGCCCGGCTTGGCCAGGAATATTCAATACCTCGACATTCCTGCCATCGAACGTAATCGCATTGATTTTGACACCAGGTGAGCCGGAAGGATTCGGCCAGACGAAGTTGTGCCATTCCTGTGCGCCATTGCGATAGCGTAATTGCTGGCCATCGATCTCGAAGGTGTACTCAGACAGTCCCGGCGTGGGGATCGGCATGATCTGGAAGCGTGTCTGCGGCGGCCCGGCTGGCGCGGCTGCACTGGCTGCTGCCGCATTGCCACCACCAGCCACCGGTGCTACATAGCGTGGGAAGGTGGAGACGAACTCTGGGTTGAAGCTGATGCCCATGTCAGCCCAGGTGCGTGGTGTGAGCGCATCGCCACGCCGAACGACCAATCCACCCAGTGTCTTGTCCACGAATTTGGCAATTGCGCCATCGGTGCCGAACAGCTGTGCGATTTCCTGTGGTGTGGCTTCAACCTGCGACTTATCAGCAAAGGGATACTTGGCCGACAGGCCCTTGCTGAAAGGCTCATACACCTGCGCCACCCAAGTCTTGTTCAGCTCGGTTTCGGCGGGTTTGATCAATACACCAAACGCTTGCATCAGCGGCCTGACCAGCATCGGGCGGACGGTGGCCTTGGCAGTGTCTGGCACGCCGTTGAGCATCTGCTCGTCAACGAAACGCAGCGCGTCGGACAGCTCGGAGCCACTTCCCTCCAATGTCTGTTGCATCAGCTTCATGCTGCCTGGGCCGACATCGCCGGCGTTTTTCAACTCGTTGAAACGGCTGCGTAATTTTCCAAGTAAGCCCAGGTAGTTCTTCATCAGTGAGGCATCACGATTCTCACCTCGGGCGACCATCAGGTGGGAAAGCACCGAGAATTCCTTGCCGATCGGGCCCATCTGCAAGGCCCCGCCTTGACTGGTGCCGCCAACCGTGACGTTGACTGGCACCGGGGGCTTGCTGGAGAACCAGTCCTTGATGCTTGCCCATACCCCTTTCTGGGCATTGCTGATGCTTTGGCTGAGCATGGATGGGTTGTCCCAGCTGGTTTCCTGGTAGGTGGTCTCAATCACTTTGTAAAGCGGCGAGAGGCTCGGGTCGCCCAGGCGATTCATTTTTTCCACGGCAGATGCGAAATCCCCCATGTCCAGAATCGAAATGCCGGTGAGGAACTTCTTCCACTCCTGCGCGTATTCGTTCTTGTACATGGTGACCAGCGTCTTCTTGATCTGCTCGGGACTGCCTTCCAGCGTCAGGTCATCACGCACATCGGTTTTCAACACCCAATCGCTGGTGGTGACATCTTTGGTTGCCGCATCGTTGATCGCCTGCTCGACATACTGATCCCAAGCGGCGCGGGTGAAGGTGCCGGAGATGACATAGCTGCCAGCGACGATGTTGCGGTTTTCTTCTCCGACGATGTTGGCCACGGTGATGGCCGGGAAGCGGGTGGAGGCGCGCATCTTGATTTCCGCATAGACTCGCTCCCTGGCTGGCATGCCCTTCACCACTTTCCGGAGTGAATCACGGGTCTGGTCAACCAGTGCCAATTTGTTTTCGATCAGCGGGAAATCTGGCGACGCAGTCTGTGTCAGCAGATAGGTCAGGATCTTTTCGGCAGAGCGGATCATCTGCTCCCGGGACAGGGTGCCACGGTTGTTTTCCAGCCAGGTGCGCCAGAAGCGGGTGATCTGATCGTTCAAATGACCCGGCTCCAGGCGGTCACGACTGCCCAGCATGATGTAGGCCTTCAGTGCATTATAGGCATCCTCCACATTAGTGGGGGAGGCGTCCTTGTACATGGTGGTCTTGGCCGGGGCGGCGGCGGCCTGCATCGGTTGTTGCAGGGGGCGCAGATTGCCAGCATTGGTGTTGACCTCGGTCAGGAAGCCTTCCAGGCTACCGCTGATCGGGTTCAATAGCACATTGCGAATACCGTTGAAGTATTCCTTGCGTAGTTTGGCCTCCAGCTCATCGCCGTGATAAAGCCCGAAACTCAACGACATCGGGGTGTCCTCTCGATATCGTTGCAGTTGTTCGATCCGGTCTTGCAGGATTTCCAGTGACTCCAGTTGCGTGCCCAGATCATTACGGGCTTGCTGCAGCTTGACGATCTTGTCCAGATCGGCCCGTACATTACGCGCCATTTCCTGATTGCCCAGGTAGGACCAAGTCCAGGCGCCTAACATCAGGCCCAACAGCGCGAAGGCACCGAAGAACACCCCCAGGCGCAAGCGGCGTTGGTGGCGGCTGGCGTACTGTCTGACCAGGTGTTTGTCGGCAAAGATGACTTTGGAGAATAGGTCTTTCAGGAATAAACCGTGGCTGGCGGTCAGGCGGGTCTCTGCTTTGCTGGCCGGTGTGCCGAGCGAGAACCGGTCGGCCATGCGGGCGCTGAGCGGACTGACCGCCACGCCTTCCTGCAGGGCGCTGGTGAAGTAGAAGCCACGGAAGACCGGCTTGAACTGGAACGGATTGTCCTCAAACAATGTGGCGATGAAGGTGCGCAGCACAGGGCGGATGGCGTGGAATTCCATCGGGAAGGTCATCAACCCCGGGGACAGTGCCTGACTACGATTCATGGCCATGCGGGCAATACTGAGCTCCTTCAGGCCATCATACAAATGCTCGAATTGTTCATCAAAGCGGCCTGATGCGTCGAATTTCTGTTCGGCATCATAGGGCAGGGTGGCGCCCCATACCCGCTCCTGCTCTTGGGTTTCGCTGTTTTCGAAGAAATCGACGAAGCCTGCCAGTAAGTCCATCTTGGTGAAGACCACATACACCGGGACGAATACGCACAAGGTTTCGGTCAACTCTTGCACGCGCTGGCGCAGGCTCTTCGCCAAGTTGATGGTGAATTCAGGTTTGTTCTGGGTCAGCTCGGCAATGCTGACAGCGATGACAATGCCGTTGATCGGGGCTCTGGGGCGGTGTTTTTTCAGCAACTCCAGAAAGCCGATCCATTCGGTACGGTCTTCATCATGTACGGAGTACCGCCCAGCAGTGTCGAGCAGGATGCCCTCAGTGGTAAAGAACCAGTCGCAGTTACGGGTGCCGCCAATGCCGTGAACCGCCGCGCCATTTTGATCGGAAAACGGAAATTTCAACCCGGAATTCTTGACTGCTGAGCTTTTGCCCGCCGCCGGGTTGCCGATCACCATATACCAAGGAAGCTCGTATAGCGCAGCGCGGCCAGATGTCTCACCCAGCTTGGAGGTGCGGATGGTCTTGATGGCCTCTTGCATGCGGTTACGTAATTGGTGGATTTCCTCCTGCCGGGCATCGGGCGCAGCCTCGACCGCCTTACTGGCCTGCTCGTCCAGCATGGCGTTCAGGTTGTCGCTGGCATGCGCTGCGCGGTGCCGTTTGAACAGGTAGTACACCAGTAGCGATGCACCGATGAGGGTGCCTATGATCGCCATCCAGATCAGCGCAGTTTTCAAGTTCTGAGCGGTCATGGAAACGACCACGCCGGTCAGGATGACGACAAAGGCCGCAATGAATCGCGGATCACGTAGGAACGATAGGAGGTTGGACATCAATATCAATCCATCAATAACGATTATCTGTTTTTCTGAATGCCTCACTCAGCCCGGATGGGTTGGGTGACAGGTCTGGGTCAGGCATTGGCTGGGCGAATCTGACACATGCTTCGATAAATCGGGTCGGCTGCCATCACCACCAGTTGCGACGCATTGTCACTGGTGGCCAGCTCCATGGCTGCAACCAGCAGAGCCAGCTGTCCGGCTGGGCCACATTGACCCCAGCAGCTACCTAACCTCAGCAGCTGTGCATCATCACAGTCCGGGAACGATTCGAGCCACCATTGCCCTAGTTCGGCGGCGGCTGGCGAGATGGTTTCCGCATCCACCAGCAGATGCTGGGCTGCTTGAAATGCATTGGCTGCCTCCGGGGCGGTCTGCTGCAACAATTGAGTCAGTTCCTTTGATTGAATCCGCCCGCCTGCGTTGGCTGGTTTTGTTCTTGGCACCGTCAGGATCGTATCCAATGTACCCTTGTCTGGTAAGGGGGATTGATTGGATAGAATCAAGCCTGCCGCGACTTCCCCCGGCACCTTACCATTGGGCGTGGTCGCCAGCCAGCCTTTTTGCTGCCATTGGCTGATGATCTGTTGGTCGATGTCGGAGTGGCAGGCCAATGCGATCACCGCTTGCGTTGCCGGGCTGGCATGCAAGCGTTGCGTGATGTGATTCAAATCAGAGGGCAGGCTGCCGGCATGCCCACACTCGATACATTCCACCGGATACGAATCACCCTGCGGCCATTGCCGTAACCATTTCCGTAATGAAGCGGTCAGCTCATCCGCCAAAAAATAGTTGGCATGATCGAGATATAAGCGGAAGGCAATGTGAACAGGGGAGGTGTCGGCAGATGGTGTCACCGAGGGCTCGCTGGTGGTCTGTCCGCCATGCCAGCCCGGATGCATCTGTGCCGCATTGTGCGCGTTAGCCTGCGAATGGGCTGGGGTGTTGGCCCCTTGTGTGAACAGCTCGGCCATACTGTCCTGCAGTGACGCCAACACTGTGTTGAGTAGTGCCTGCATGCGTTGTTGCTGGCTGGATACGGCTTCGTCTGGCGCATCCACTGACAGCTCTGCGATGCGATAGCTGCGGATCGGAAAGCCCTCGTCATTGATCAGCTCAGGGTCCAGCTCGGGCATTAGGTGTTCGGCCAGATAAGCGCGCAGCTCGTCAACGTGCTGGCCGCCCCGACATAGCAAGGCGCCATCCAGGATATGAGTACGGGCCGAGGTCGGTTGGGCTGGCTGGCGTATGACAGGCGCTGGGGCAGGGGGCTCGCTCGGGCTGGCAGCTGGCGTGTCTACTGCATTCAGCTTCTTGCCGATCAGCCACACGACAAGGCCAGCCGCAAAGGGCACCACCAGCCCGAAAAGAACCAATTCCCCTGTGCCGATGGTGCGAGCAGCGCCCTGCCATATGGCAAAAGCGGCAAGCCAACAGAGGATGACTGCTGAAACAGCCAACAGTGCCCATTTTGTTTGTTTTGCCATGCTTTGCTTGATATCCGAATAAAGCGTTCTGGTTTGTTGTGTTCGTGCGCCCGATGATGGGTGTTGTGGCCCACCTGTCTGATCTTTAAATGATTTGTAGATCAAACGTAGGCGAAATGGCAGGCCAGTACCCCATCAACCTACTTTGTCAACGACTAGCGTCTGTGAGGCGATCAATGTCGCACCGCAGGCGGTCTTGTCGCCATGCCGGGCAACTGGCTTGCCATCAATCAGACATGTCGCGTCACCTGTCGCGATGACCGTGACGCCATGCCCAGGAATCGGACAACTCACCTTGTCACCTACTCTGGCGATCGGCTTGCCTTCTATATCTGAATAGGGTGAGCCCTCCAGCACTGCGCCGCCATGGTCGGTACTGTCTCCAAGAAGGATGAATGGTTTGGACATGATGTCGTTATGTTCCTGATGAATTGTATGGATCGACGAAATTCAATTCTGCTGAGCTGGGGCAGGGGTGGCCTCTGGCGGCTTGCCCTTTTTGAAGCCAGGTTTGCGATACTCCACATGCCCCAGATCCATCATTTTCCAGCGGCCACCCCAGGTCAAACCCAGTGATTCGGATACTTCACCATAGAGCTGATAGCCTCGCATGGCCCATGGGTCGCGCTCGGAGATGACAACCTTTCCATCCCGTAAAAATGCGCAATCCGCAGCTAATCCATATTGGTGATAGCTCTGATATGCCGCTGCATTGGTCACGCTGCTGCCCATGGCCGCCAAGGTGTTCTGTCGTTCTGGGCTGCGGTACCCTTCCAGCAGCACCATTTTGTAGCCATGGCGTTCTTCCATCAATCGGAAGGTCAGTAGCAGACGCTGTTGAAAGTCGAAATCCATCAAGCTCCAGTCTCGGCTGGCCGAGATCAGCACCCGCTGGATCAGCTCGACCTCACGGGTCATGAAGGCTTCGGGTGGCAGCGGGGGCGGGGGAACAAGCTGTTCGCCTCGCAGCAACATGGCGACTGTTTGATTGGGGTCCGCCACGGTTTCATCGTAATAGGAGGCCGGGCCCGAAATCAGTCTGATCAACAAAACCAGGACAATCGGCGTGGCAATGATCAACACCGCTGCAGCGGCCAGCCAGCGCCCTTGTTGCAGCGCATGGAGCAATCCAACAAACATCTGCTTGAGCCGTTGCCATGGTGTCATGGCAAGTGGCTTGGCCTGCTCAAGGCGAGAGGGAATCACTGCCAATTTGGCGAATAGCCTCTCTCGAAGGCTCGGAAAGACGAACAAGACGCCTATTCCCAGCCCCAGCAAGGCATACAGCAATACTAATACGATTACGGATCCGTCACTCACGTTGGCTGGCGAATAATATATTCACGAATTGTATTTTATTGATTATGAGCGGGTTTGCGGTGCTGACCCTATTCTTATGCTGCACATTGATGTGCATTTCTCAATACATATGGACAAATGCATTTTTTGCGTGCTGTTAAGTATACCATTATCATTCAATTCTGCGCTATCATGTGTTTGCAATGACAAAACCTGACTCCTCCAATTCCAAGCGGCCAACCTTATTCCAACCGGATGAAAAGGCGGTGCCGGACTCATTCAGTGTGCTTGACGCGGCCACGGTGCAAGGCTCGCCCAGGCGTAAGTCCAATTCAGCCACGCCAGCAAAAAAGCAGCATTCAAGGGTCTGGCTGGTAACGGGCGGTATTGCATTGTCGGCAATTGCAGGCGGTGTCGCTTGGTTGATGCTATCGGCCAAACACGATGACCCGGCGCCCACTGAGGTGGTGGCTGCACCATCCCCACCGGTCAGCAAGCCGATTTCACCCCCCCCGCAGCCTGCCCGCCCTCCTGTCGATACGCCGACTGATGCACCCGTGGTCGCTGAGCCTGCTGCTGAAGAGCCTGCAGATGCACCCGCTGCTGATCCGACCACCCGGTTGGAAAGCGTACTCACTGCCAAGGAGCAGCCGACAGCGCAGCCGGAAGATGAATTGACAGAGGCCTTCTCGTCCGGCACTGCAGTTGTTGCGGGCGCAGCGGCGGCGGGTGTGGCAGCGGCTGCCAAGACCACGCCAGCGGCAAAAAACCAGAAAGATGTGGCCAAGGCGCCTGCGGCGCATAAGGCTCCTACAACCAAACCCAGCGCCAGTACAAAGGCTGCGCCTGCCAAGCCTAGCGGCGCAAATAAATCTAGCGACGCTGAACTTCTGCGAGAGGAAGTGATTTCGCATCTGGAGAAGGCGGAGAGGCAGAAGCCTGCGAGCAAGCCGCGCTGACCTTTTAGAAGACGATTTTGTATGCTTTCGACCCCTGTTTCCGTTCCCGGCGCGCAGGTGCTGAGCG